>JANOEW010000558.1:0-4218 GCA_031413475.1 Amaricoccus sp. | reverse complement strand
CTCGACGACCTAGCGCGCGGCCGTGCCAGCTTCGTGGCGCAGATCGAGGTCGAACGCGCCTTACAGGTGACCGGCGGCCGCCCCCAGGTGGTCCAGGCGCCGCTAAAACGCAACGGCGGCAGCTTCGTCGCCAATGACTGCGAGGCCGGCGCCGACGGCCCCGAGGCGCGCCCGCTCAGGTTGATCACCGGGCCGAACATGGCGTGAAAGTCCACCTTCCTGCGCCAGAACGCACTGATCGCGATCCTCGCGCAGATCGGCTCGTTCGTGCCGGCGACGGCGGCGCGGATCGGCGTGGTCGACGCGCTGTTCAGCCGGGTGGGTGCGGCGGACGACCTCGCGCGCGGCCGTTCGACCTTCATGGTCGAGATGGTCGAGACCGCGGCGATCCTGAACCAGGCCGGCCCCGGCGCGCTGGTGATCCTCGACGAGATCGGCCGCGGCACCGCAACCTACGACGGGCTGTCGATCGCCTGGGCGGTGCTGGAGCATCTGCACGACGTCAACCGATGCCGCGCCCTTTTCGCCACGCACTATCACGAGCTGACGGCGCTCGCGGCGCGGCTGCCGGGGCTGCGGAACGCTACGGTCGCGGTCCGCGAATGGCGCGGCGACGTCGTCTTCCTCCACGAGGTGCGCGAGGGCGCCGCCGACCGCTCCTACGGCGTGCAGGTGGCGCGGCTGGCCGGCCTGCCGCCGGCGGTGGTCGAGCGCGCCCGCGTAATCCTAGAGGCGCTGGAAAGCGGCGAGCGCACCGGCGGCGGCAGGGCCAAGGCCCTCGTCGACGATCTGCCGCTGTTCAGCGCCGCCGCGCGCCCGAACCCGGGCCTGACCGTCTCCGTTCCCGCCGTTTCGGCCGTCGAGGCGCGTCTGCGCTCGACCATGCCCGACGAGATCACCCCGCGCGAGGCGCTCGCGCTGCTCTACGAACTGCGCGGGCTTCTCGAATGACCGCCCGTCTCAGCCGGAACTCCTCAAGTTTCATATAGGTTAGCTAACCTGGAGAGCAGTCGGGCGGGCGCGAACGCGCGCACGCCAAACAAACGACTCGCGCGCACCCGCGCGCTCTATGTGCCGCCTACAGGCGGCTCCCCCGCTACGCCGCCCCATTCGTGGGCTCCCGCGTGGGGGACCCGCCCGACGCGACGCCGACCTGCGCCGGCCGCAGCAGCCGTTCGCCGATGGTGAAGCCCTGGCCCATCACCTGAATGATGTCGCCCGCCTTGGCGCCCAGCGCTGGCGCCTCGAACATCGCCTGATGCAGGTTTGCGTCGAAGCGGTCACCGGGCGCCGGGTCGATCGGTTTGATCTTGTGCTTCTCGAAGGCGGCGAGCAGCGCACGCTGGGTGAGTTCGATGCCTTCGAGGAGCCCGGGCGCGGCGGCGCGCGCGGCGTCGGTCGCGCTGTCGAGCGCACGCTCGAAGCTGTCGTAGACCGGAAGCAGATCGCGGGCGAAGCGGGTGGAGCCGTACACCTCGGCGTCGCGGCGGTCGCGGTCGGCACGCTTGCGTACGTTCTCCGCGTCGGCGAGCGCGCGCAGCAGCCGGTCCTTCAGTTCGGCGGCCTCGGCGCGCAGGGCGCCGAGTTCGTCGGCCTCGACCGCGTCGGCGTCCAGCTCGCGGTCCTCGTCGAGGATCGCCTCGATGTCGTCGAGGAACGCGTCGTCGATGTCGTCGGTGTTGCGCTCTTTCGCCATTCTCGCCTCGTCAGCCCTTGGTGCGGTCCGATACCAGCCGCCCGACCAGTTGCGCGGTGTAGTCTACGATCGGCACGATCCGGCCGTAATTCAGACGGGTCGGCCCGATCACCCCGACCGCGCCGATAATTTTCCGGTCCGCATTCATATAGGGCGACACCACCAGAGCGGAACCGGAAAGTGAGAAAAGCTTGTTCTCGGACCCGATGAAGACGCGCACCCCGTCGCCGCCTTCCGCGAGCGCCAGCAGTTGGGCGAGGTCGCGCTTGCGCTCGAGGTCGTCGAACAGCCGGCGGATCCGTTCCAGCTCTGCCGCGTCTTCGGCCCCGTCGATCAGATTGGCGCGGCCATGCACGATCAGCCGCTCGCGGCCGTCGTCGCCGTCGGCGGACCAGACCGCGACCCCGGCCTCGATCAGCCGCTGCGAGGCGGTGTCGAGGTCGGCCCGGTGCTTGGTGATCTCGGCGGACACGACCCCGCGCACCTCGCCGAGCGTTCGCCCCTGCAGGATCGTGTTGAGGAAGTTCGCGGCGGCGCGCATCGCCGATGGCGTCAGACCGGGTGGCGGCATGAACACGCGGTTCTCCACCTGGCCGTCGGCGGTCACAAGCACCACCAGCGCCCGGTCGGGGGCCAGGGAGACGAACTCGATATGCCGGATCGGCGCCGCGGTCTTTGGCGTCAGCACCAGGCTCGCGCCGTGGGTCAGGCCCGACAGCATGTCGCCGGCCCGGTCGAGGATCGCGCCGATGTCGCCCGAGTCGCCGGTCTCGCCGCCGAGCGAGCGTTCGATCTCGGCGCGCTCGGGGCCGGAGACGTCGCCGAGTTCGAGGATTCCGTCGACGAACAGCCGCAGCCCGAGATGCGTGGGCACCCGACCGGCGCTCACGTGCGGGCTGTCGAGCAAGCCGAGGTGCTCGAGGTCCTGCATCACGTTGCGGATGGTTGCCGCCGAGACGCCTTCGGGCAGCGCGCGGGCGAGGGTGCGCGAGCCCACCGGCTCGCCGGTGTCGAGATAGGTCTCCACCAGCCGACGGAACACCTCGCGGCTGCGGTCGTTCATCTCGGTCAGGGGCGAGCGCGGAGCGATCACGGGCGGCCTGTGTGCGGGTGTCGTGGGCCCAACGACCGTAGGCGCCCGCGTCAGGTGGGTCAATCACGGCACCGCGCGGCAGGAGCGGGCTAGGAACGGGCCCGGCGATCTGGACGCTGAGGCCAGGCCGGGCTAAGAACGCCTTCGTCGCTCTCGCACAGAGGAAGCCCCATGCGCCCGTCCGGCCGCGCCCCCGACGTCCTGCGACCCGTCTCGATCGAGCCCGGCGTCTCGCGCCACGCCGAGGGGTCCTGCCTGATCCGCATGGGTGAAACCCAGGTGCTCTGCACCGCGAGCCTCGAGGAGTCCGTGCCGCCGTTCCTTCGCAAGACCGGGCTCGGCTGGGTCACGGCGGAATACGGCATGCTGCCGCGCGCGACCACCAGCCGCAACCGCCGCGAGGCAACCGCCGGCAAGCAGACCGGACGCACCGTCGAAATCCAGCGGTTGATCGGACGCGCGCTGCGCGCCGGAGTCGACCGCGTGGCGCTGGGCGAGCGCCAGATCACCGTCGACTGCGACGTGCTGCAGGCCGACGGCGGCACCCGCTGCGCGGCGATCACCGGCGGTTGGGTTGCGCTGCGCCTGGCCGCCAACGCATTGATGGCCAAAGGCGATATCAAGTCAGACCCCCTGACCGCCCACGTGGCCGCGGTCAGCTGCGGTGTCTACGGCGGCGTGCCGGTGCTCGACCTCGACTACGCCGAGGACAGCGTCGTGGGCACGGACGCGAACTTCGTGATGACCGACGCGCTCGCGCTGATCGAGGTGCAGGGCAGCGCCGAGGGCGCGACCTTCTCGCGCGCCGAGCTCGGCCGGCTCATCGACCTCGCCGAGGCTGGAGTCGCGGCGCTGGTGACGGCGCAAAAGGCGGCGGTGACGTGACACGGCGGCTGACCGAGCGGCGGCTCGTGCTCGCGACCCACAACCGCGGCAAGCTCGACGAGATCGCCGCCCTGCTCGCGCCCTGGCCAATCGAGGTGGTATCGGCCGCCGTGCTCGGCTTGCCGGAACCGGAGGAAACCGAAACGAGCTTTCTTGGAAACGCCCGGATCAAGGCGCATGTGGCGGCCCGCCGCGCCGGGCTGCCGGCGCTGGCGGACGACAGCGGCATCGAGATCGACGGCCTCGGCGGCGCGCCGGGGGTCCAGACCGCCGATTGGGCCGAGACGCCGGGCGGGCGCGACTTCGTTCAGGCGATGACCCGCGCATGGGAAGCACTGGAGCGCGCCGGCACCGCCCATCCCCGAACGGCACGGTTCCGCTGCACGCTGGTGCTGGCCTGGCCGGACGGGCACGACGAAGTCTTCGAGGGCAAGATCGCGGGCGACTGCGTCTGGCCGATGCGAGGCACGCAGGGGCACGGCTTCGACCCGATGTTCCGACCCGCCGGCCGAGACCTTACCTTCGGCGAAATGGACCGCTGGGA
>JANOEW010000557.1:0-7922 GCA_031413475.1 Amaricoccus sp. | reverse complement strand
CGCGAAGCTTCTTGCGGTCGTCGGCGCTGGTGATCTTACGGCTGATGCCGCCGCCGCGGGCGGTGTTGGGCATCAGCACGCAGTAGCGGCCAGCGAGGCTGAGGTAGGTGGTCAGCGCGGCGCCCTTGTTGCCGCGCTCCTCCTTGACGACCTGCACCAGCAGGATCTGGCGGACCTTGACGACCTCCTGGATCTTGTAGCGGCGCTGGCGGGGCTTGCGTGGCGCGCGCTCCTCGGCGACGTCGTCGCCGCCGACGCTCTCGTAGTCGCCGGTAGCGGGATCGCCCACCGGCTCGTCGGGCACGACGATGTCGATTTCGCCCGAGGCCGCGTTCGGCGGCGGCGCGTCGTCGAACTCGGCGCCGATCACCGGCATCGGATCGTCGCCGTCGAGTTCGACCACCGCCGAGACGACCGAGTCGTCGGCGACCGTGGCGGCGGCTTGGGACGTCCGGCGGACGTGCGAGCGCCCGCGCGGTTTCGGCCGCGCTGCGGCCTCCTCCTCCTCGCGGGCGGCGTCTTCTTCCTCGCGCAGCAGCGCCTCGCGGTCGGCCTTGGGGATCTGATAGTAATCCGGGTGAATTTCGGAGAAGGCGAGGAAGCCGTGGCGGTTCCCGCCGTAATCGACGAACGCCGCCTGGAGCGAAGGCTCCACCCGGGTCACCTTGGCGAGGTAGATGTTCCCTGCGAGCTGCCGCTTGTTCAGCGACTCGAAATCGAACTCGTCAACCTTGGTTCCGTCCACCACCACCACGCGGGTTTCTTCCGCATGAGTGGCGTCGATGAGCATTTTCTTGGTCATGGCGTCTTTCGTGGACGCGCGCCGAAGTCGGCAGCACTGAGCCGGTCCTCGCGCGCGTTCGTTTGGTTGAGTGGTGGACGCGGGATACGCCCGAACGCGCCGGTCCCTGAAGCGGGCCGGAGACTGCGATCGATCGGTTTCCTGCGCGTCCCACCGCGGTTGGTCTCCGGCGCCGTAGCCCGCGATTGCTGCGGTTCGGCGCCCGTTCGGTCCGGGCTCCCGCCCGGGAATTTCAACACGGCGCGAACGCCTGCCGCCGATCTGCCGGCATCGCGGAGGACAGGTATGGCGTCTTCCGAACACCGCGAGCTTGCGACGAATACGAGTATGGTTCGGATGGAGCACAACCAAACCACGAAAGTAACATAGTCGTGCACGGGCGCCGCTGACAATGATTTTTTGGAGGCGCTTCGACGCAACCCCGGGGCGACCTTGCGGCGAGGCGAATCGCTCCGACCGCCGGTTCGGGCGCTCCCGAGGCTTTTTGACCTTTGGGACGCGGCCCTGTAGGGTGCAAGAAAATTCCGAGGCTCGAATCGTGCTGCGCGTCATCCTCCAATTTCTCGGCTTCCTGTTCAGTTGGCTGGCGATCGGCTCGATCATGGCGCTCGGCGTCCTGGCCGGGGTGTTCTACATCTATGGCCGCGACCTGCCCGATCACGCGCAGCTGGCGCGCTACGCGCCGCCGACGCTCAGCCGCATCTACTCCGGCGAAGGCGCGCTCATGGACGAGTTCGCTCGCGAGCGACGCATCTTCACCCCGATCGACGAGATCCCCGATCCGATCAAGCAGGCCTTCATCGCGGCCGAGGACAAGAACTTTTACGTTCATGCCGGCTTCGACCCGCTCGGCATCGCGGCTGCGATCTATCAGGCCAGCCAGGGCGAGCGGTTGCGCGGGGCATCGACGATCACCCAGCAGGTGATGAAGAACTTTCTGCTGACCGGCGACCGATCCGGCGAGCGCAAGATCAAGGAGATCATCCTCGCCACCCGGCTCGAGGCGACGCTGACCAAGGAAAAGATCCTCGAGCTGTATCTCAACGAGATTTTCCTCGGCCAGAACAGCTACGGCGTGACGGCTGCGGCCCAGGCTTACTTCGCCAAGTCGCTGGAGCAGCTGACGCTCGCCGAGATCGCCTATCTGGCCGCGCTGCCGCAGGCGCCGAGCGTGCTGCACCCGGTGCGCGAGAAACCGCGGGCGGTCGCCCGGCGCAACTACGTTTTGCAGCAGATGGCCGACAACGGCTTCGTCAGCCGCGCGGAGTCCGAGGCGGCGCAGGCAGAGGATCTCGTGTCGGTCCAGAGCGGCGCCATCGTCTCGGCGCGCCGCGCGATGCCGCCGCGTGATTACTTCACCGACGAAATCCGGCGCCAGCTCTCGGTCAGCCTCGGCGACGAGGAGCTGTTCACCGGCGGCTTCACCATCCGCGCGACGGTCGATCCCGACCTGCAGTCGGTCGCAGCGAAGGCGTTGCGCGATGGGCTGGAGGCGTTCGACCGCGATCGGCGCGTCTATCGCGGACCGGTGGCACGGGTCGAACCGGCGGGTTTCGACGTCGCCGACGAGGCGAGCTGGCGGCGGGCGCTCGGCGAGACCCAGGCGCCGCGCGACATCGACGGCTGGCGGCCGGCGGTGGTGCTCGAGATCGGCGAGAGCGCGGCGCGCATCGGCATCGAGGGTGTGCCCGAGGACGCGGACGGGCATTTCCTCGCCTTCGCCGACGCCAGCTGGGGCCGGCTGCGCGACGGGAACCGCTTCCGCGAGGCCCAGGGCCCCGACGACATGTGGAACGTCGGCGACGTGATCCACGTGATGGAAGTCGAGGGCGAGGACGGGCCGCGCTGGTCATACCGACAGATTCCCGAGATCCAGGGCGGCTTCATGGCGATGGACACCCGGACCGGCCGCGTTCTGGCGATGCAGGGCGGCTTTTCCTACCAGTCGAGCGTGTTCAACCGCGCGACCCAGGCGCTGCGCCAGCCGGGGTCGTCGTTCAAGCCCTTCGTCTATGCCGCCGCGCTCGACAACGGCTATTCGCCGGCGACGATCGTCGTCGACGCACCGATCGAGGTGGTGTCGGGGGGCGAGATCTGGCGGCCGCAGAACGCGAACGAGAAGTTCTACGGCCCGGCGCCGATGCGGGTCGGGCTTGAACAGTCGCGCAACCTGATGACGGTGCGGATCGCCCAGCAGGTCGGCATGGACATCGTCGCCGACTACGCCGAGCGCTTCGGGGTCTACGAGGACATGCCGCAACTGCTCAGCTACTCGCTCGGCGCCGGCGAGACGACGCTGTTCGACATGGTCGCGGCCTACGCGATGTTCGCGAACGGCGGGCTCCGGGTCGAGCCGACGCTGGTCGATCGGGTGCAGGACCGCTACGGCAAGACGATCTACCGCCATGACCAGCGGCCGTGCGAAGGCTGCGCCGCCGAGGCGGTCTCGGCGGCGGGCCAGCCGATCGTGCGGGCGAACTCCGAGCGGATCATGGACCCGATCACCGCCTACCAGATCACCTCGATGCTGCAGGGCGCGGTGTCGCGCGGCACCGGGGCGCGCACGGTCGGGTCGCTCGAACTCGACCTCGCGGGCAAGACCGGCACCACCAACGAGGCCAAGGACGTCTGGTTCATCGGCTACAGCCCGCGCATCGCCGCGGGCTGCTTCATGGGCTACGACACGCCGCGGCCGATGGGCGACAGCGCCTTCGGCGGCACGCTGTGCGCGCCGATCTTCCAGGAGTTCATCGCCGCGGCGATGAAGGGCGACGGCCCGGCGAAATGGGCGGTCCCGCCGGGCGGCTACTTCATCAAGGTCGATCGCCGGTCGGGGCAGCGGCTGTCCGACGACGCCACCGGCGCGAACGTGCAGGCCGAGTACATCCGCGACGGCCAGGAGCGCATCGCGGTCGGGTCGTTCGGCCAGACCGTGGACGGCGGCTGGCGCATGGGCGACGACGTGCCGCTGTTCACCGCGGGCGAGTCCGCCGCCACCCAGGTCGAGCGCGTCCAGGTCCGCGGCCAGACCCGCGTGCTGCCGAAGAACCCGACCCGCGGCGCGTTGTCGAGCGGTGGGCTGTACTGACCCGGCGGCAGGACAAAGAGACCCGCGCATGTCCGCGATCGATTGGTCGACCGTCGGCCCGGACGAGGTGCTGGACTTCTGGTTTCCAGACGAGGGTTACCACCGCGACTTCGAAGCGCACCAGGCGTTCCGGACCTGGCGGATGCGGGGCGGCGCAGACGACGCGATCCGCGCGCGTTTCACCGAACTGACCGAGGCGGTGGCGCGGGGGGGGCTCGACCACTGGTCCGCGACGCCGCGCAGCCGGCTCGCGTGATCCTGGCGCTCGATCAGTTCCCGCGGTCGGTCTGGCGTGGGACGCCCGGCGCGTTTGCCCAGGACATCAAGGCCTGCCGGCTGTTTCTCGAGGCGGTCGGCAACGGGCACTACGCCGCCCTGCCGCACGTCTGGGAAAAAACCTTCTGCCTGATCGCCAACGGCCATTGGGGGACCGGACGATCCGGAGCGGCTGGAGCGCCGCCTCGTGCTCGCCGAGGCGCTGGTCGAGGAGGCGCCGGTGCATCTGCGCCTGACCTACCGGTTCGCGGAAGACCAGCGCCGGCTGGCTCGCGACGTCATCGCTCGGTTCGGGCGGCATCCGCACCGGAACGCGGTGCTCGGTCGCATCTGCACGCCCGCCGAGGAGGCGTACGTCGCGACCGGCGCGCTCCCGCACCTGCGCGAGGTCCCGCAGACCGCGGAGGCGATGGAGCAGCTGCTGGCGCGGCGCGGCGGCTGAGCGGCGTCCGGGCCAGGTTCGGGACCGCGGCGCCTTTACGCTCCGAGGTGGTGCCGCTAGAACCAGCTCCGCCCCGGAGGAGACTATGCGCGCCGAGACCGAGAACCAGATCGCCGAGATCGAAAAGTCGCTGGCGCTGCTTCGGCAGCGGCTCGACTGGGAGACCGCGCCGCACCGGCTCGAAGAGCTGGACGCGATGACCGAGGACCCCGGTCTGTGGGCCGACCCGGCTCGGGCGCAGAAGCTGATGCGCGAGCGCCAGACTCTGGCCGACGCGATCGAGGGATACCGCGACCTGGCGCAGGACCTCGCCGATCAGGTCGAGCTGATCGAACTCGGCGAGGCGGAGGGCGACGCGGCGCTAGTGGCCGACGCGGAGGCTGCGATCCGAAGCTTGCGTGACCGCGCGGCGCAGAGGGAGATCGAGGCGCTGCTCGACGGCGAGGCGGACGGCAACGACACCTTCCTCGAGATCAACGCGGGCGCGGGCGGTACCGAGAGCTGCGACTGGGCGGCGATGCTGGCGCGCATGTACGTGCGCTGGGCCGAGGGCCACGGCTACAAGGTCGAGTTGATGGCCGAGAGCGCGGGTGAGGGCGCGGGTATCAAGTCCGCCACCTACCGGGTGAACGGGCCGAACGCCTACGGCTGGCTCAAGTCCGAGTCCGGCGTGCACCGGCTGGTGCGAATCTCGCCGTTCGACAGCGCGGCGCGGCGGCACACGTCGTTTTCCTCGGTCTGGGTCTATCCGGTGGTCGACGACGCGGTCGACGTCGAGGTCGCGCCGAACGACATCCGCATCGACACCTACCGCTCGTCCGGGGCGGGCGGGCAGCATGTGAACACCACGGATTCGGCTGTGCGGATCACCCATATCCCGAGCGGGATCGTGGTGACCTCGTCGGAGAAGTCGCAGCACCAGAACCGCGCCAACGCGATGGCGGCGCTGAAGTCGCGGCTCTACGAGATGGAGATGCGCCGGCGCAACGAGGCGATCACCGCCGCGCACGAAGCCAAGGGCGACGCCGGCTGGGGCAACCAGATCCGCAGTTACGTGCTGCAGCCCTACCAGATGGTGAAGGACCTTCGGACGAACGTGGAGACATCGGACACGGCGGGCGTGCTCGACGGCGACCTCGACGCCTTCATGGCCGGCGCGCTGGCCCAGCAGGTCGCGGGCAAGAGCCGCGCCGAGGCGCAGGCCGACGACTGAGGCACGCCGGTCTTTGCGCCGGAGAGCGCGACTGAGAGCGCGACGGCGGCGCTTTTCGCGCGGGTTCGATCTGGGCTAAGCTCGCTGTGCGGCGCGGGTCGTCGCGGTTGCGAATCGAAGGGAAAGGCCGATGACCGAAGCAAGCGCGACCCCGGCGCAGCGTCCGGGACATAGACCGGTGATCCGGCCGATCACGACCGACGACGTCTACGGCGCGCTGACCGCCGGTTGGCGCGACTTTCGCGCCGCGCCGCAATTCGGGCTGTTCTTCGGCGGCATCTACGCGCTCGGCGGCATGTTCATCTTCCTCGAGCTCTGGCGCATGGACCAGCCGCTGTGGATCATCCCGCTCGCCTTCGCCTTTCCGCTGATCGGCCCCTTCGTCGCGATCGGGCTCTACGAGGTCAGTCGCCGGCGCGAGGCGGGGCTGCCGATGGATTGGTCCGAGGTGCTCGGAGTCATCTGGCGCGAGCGCGGCCGGCAGATTCCGTCGATGGCGTTCATCGTGCTGGCGGGTTTCATGATCTGGATGTGGTTCGCCCGGTTGATCATTGCGATCTTTCTCGGACGGATGCGGTTCGGCACCTATTCGGACCTCGAGCGGCTGCTCGGCACGCCGGAGGGCATCGGCATGCTGATCATAGGCTCAGTGGTGGGCGGGGTGATCGCGTTTCTCCTGTTCGCGATCACCGCGGTCTCGCTGCCGCTGCTGCTCGAGCGCGAAATCGACTTCGTGACCGCGATGATCACGAGCTTCAACGTGGTGACGTCGAACCTCGTGCCGATGCTGACCTGGGCCGCGATCATCGCGGCCGGCGTCATCGTCGCGATGCTGCCGTTCTTCCTCGGGCTTCTGGTCGTGCTGCCGGTGCTCGGCCACGCGACATGGCATCTCTACCGGCGGTCGGTTGCGCCGGAAGCCTCGGCCTGATCCGTCCTTCGACGGACTGCGGACGCAGCCAAGGATCGGCGCCCGCGCGATGCGCGGGGGCCTCTGGCGGTCAGGATGCGGCTTCGATCGGGGCGGCCTGGGTCCGGGCCGGACCGGCGATGCGGGCGGGTTGAGCGCCGGCCTGGGCGATCGGGTCGTCCTGGCGCTGCACCGAGCCCTCAAAGTGCGCGCCGTTCTCGATGGCGATGGTCTTGTGCACGATGTCGCCCTCGACCCGCGCCGTGGCCGAAAGCCGGATCTTGATCCCGCGCAGCCGGCCGACGACACGGCCGTGCACCACGACCTCCTCGCCCACCACCTCGCCGCGCACCGTCGCGCTTTCGCCGACGATCACCACCTGCGAGCGCACGTCGCCCTCGACGGTGCCCTCGATCTGGATGTCGCCGCTCGACTTGAGGTTGCCGCTGATGGTGATGTCGGACGACAGGATTGACGGCGCCGGCTTCGGCTTCGGCGCCGCGGACGGCGCGAAGCTCGCGCGCGGCTCAACTTCGGCTATGCCGGGCGGCGTCGTCGGCGCGGGCTGGGGGACGGTGTCGGGTCTGCTCTTAGAAAACATCCTTGGCGGCCTCCACGTAGGTCATCGGGTTCACCGGGCGCCCGTTGAGATGCACCTCATAGTGGAGGTGAACGCCGGTGCTGCGCCCGGTGCGACCCATATCACCAATGTGATCGCCGCGCGAGACCTGTTGGCCCGCTTTCACGCGCAGACGGCTCTGATGCGCGTAGACCGTCTCAAACCCGAATTCGTGCTGGACGCGCACCGTATTGCCGTAGCCGCCCTCGTTCTTGGCGCTCACCACCACGCCGTCGGCGGTGGCGTAGATCGGGGTGCCCTGGGGTGCGGCGAAATCGATCCCCGAATGCATCCGCCGTCCGCCGCCCTTCGGGTCGCGGCGGTAGCCGAAGCCGGAGGTGAAGCGGTGCGCGGCCGAGACCGGCATGGCGTAGGGCGCTTTGCCCAGCGCGATCCGGAGCAGGTTCATCCGGTCGATGTCGATCATCAGCTCGTCGAAGCGGCTGGCGGCGGCGGCATCGCCCGGATAGGAGCGGCTGGAGACGCCGATCGGCACCAACGGGCCGCCCTGGCCGGAATAGTCCGGGCGGACCGTCGCGAGCACGCTGTCGACGTCGAGGTCGGCTTTGCGC
>JANOEW010000556.1:0-10519 GCA_031413475.1 Amaricoccus sp. | reverse complement strand
TCAGCGTCTTCGATGACTACGACGCCATCGTCGATGCCTGCTGCCGCGCGTGGAACCGCTTCGCCGATCGACCCGACATCGTCTCCTCCATCACCTCAAGGCAATGGGCACAGGTCAATGCTTGAGGCCGTTGGTATAAGGCTGGATTTGTCGACGGACAAATCAGGCAGAACTTCGCCTCGTCCAGATGACGCCGAACTGATCATCCGGAGTTTGTAACCCACGATGCGGGACGCGACGCGTTCTGGGCCGTCCGCTCAGCAGACGGTCCGGAACCGCTCGACGATCACGTCGAGCACCGCTTCCGGATCGCGCGTCCACCAGGTTTGCGCCGCGAAGATCTCGACCTCGCAGAACCCCCGGTAGCCTGCGGCCTCCACCGCGCCGCGGATCGACCCGAGATCGGCGACGCCGTCGCCCATCATGCCGCGATCGTAGAGCACGTCGCGGGTCTCGGCGAGCCAGTCGCAGAGGTGGTAGCCGGCGATGCGGGCGGCCCCGGCGCGGCGCAGTTCGGCAGCGAGGGTCAGGTCCCACCAGACATGATAGACGTCGACCGCGATCGCCACAGCCGGATGGTCGATCGCGGCGCAGAGATCGACTGCGTCGCGCAGGGTGACGAGGCACGAGCGGTCGCCGGCGTAGACCGGGTGCAGCGGCTCGATCGCGATCGTGACACCCGAGGCCGCGGCGTATGGCGCCGCTTCGGCGAGGATCTCGGCGACCCGCCCCAGGCTGTCGGCGAGCCCGCGTTGACCGGGGATTACGCCGCCGACCACGCTGGTCAGCACCGGCGCGCCCAGCGCGGCGGCCATGTCGATCGCCGCGCGCAGCTCGCCGCCCACCGCCGCCAGCGGCGGCGCATAGGGCCCGACCAGGAACGGCGTGCGGCACAGCCCCGCCACCGCCAGACCGGCCGCCCGCGTCCGCGCTCCGATCTCGGCCGGGCGGGCGCCGATCTCGCGCCGCCAGTAGACCATGGCGCCGAAGCCGCGCGCGGCGCAGGCGTCGATGACGCGCTCGAGCGGCCAGCCCGCCCCGGCGCCCTCGACGTTGTGCCCGAGCGTCGCGGTGTTGAGCGCCAGCGCCGAATGGTCCTGCGAAAAGTCCCGCACCGCGCCTCAAACCCCGTAGAGCGCCAGCAGCCGCTTCATCCGGTCGACCGCGCGCTCGGGATCGACCAGCAGGCCGCAGCGGTCGGCCTGGCGGAACACCTCGGCGAAATGCGGCAGCGGCCGCATCGCCTGGGCGCCGCCGAGCATGACGAAATGCGCCTGAAAGCCGTTGAGCCAGGCGAGGAACACCACCCCGGTCTTGTAGTGCCGGGTCGGCGCGCGAAACAGCTCGCGCGCCAGCGGCACGGTCGGATCGAGAATCGCGCGAAACCCGGCGACGTCGCCCGCGCCCAGCGCCGACACCGCCCGCGCCGCCGCCGTAGCCAGCGGGTCGAAGGCGCCGAGCAGGGCGTGGCTGAAACCCTGATCGTCGCCGGCGATCAGCTCCGGGTAGTTGAAGTCGTCGCCGGTATACATCTTCACGCCGTCGGGCAGCCGCCGGCGCATCACGATCTCCTTCTCCGCGTCGAGCAGCGAGATCTTGATGCCGTCGACCTTGGGCCGGTTCGCCTCGATGACCGCCAGCGCGGTCTCGAGCCCCGCCTCGAAGCTCGCGGCCCCCCAATAGCCGGCGAGCGCCGGGTCGAACATCTCGCCGAGCCAGTGCAGCACCACCGGCGCGTCGCAGGCGCCCAGCGCGTCGGCATAGACGTCGAGATAATCCTGCGGGCCGCGCGCGACCCGCGCCAGCGCCCGGCTCGCCATCAGGATGATCCGGCCGTCGAGCCGCTGGATCGCCTCGATCTGCTCCAGATAGGCCCGGCGCACGTCGTCGAGCCCCCGCGCCTCGGCGGGGTCGAGCTGGTCCGTGCCCGCGCCGTTGACCACCATCGCCTCGGGCAACTCCGCCCGGGTGCGCCGGATCAGCTCCAGCGCGCCCGGCCAGTCGAGCCCCATGCCGCGCTGGGCGGTGTCCATCGCCTCGGCGATCCCGAGCCCGAGGCCGGCGAGGTGGCGGCGAAAGGTCATGGTCGCTGCCCAGTCGACGGTCGCCGGCCCCGAGGGATCGTTGGCGGTGAACGGGTCGGCGACCACGTGCGCCGCCGCGAACACCACCCGCGCCGGGTCCGGCCCCAGCGGTATGGCCAAGACCGGCGCGCCGGTCAGCGTGTAGTCGGCGAGGGCGCCGGTGGCGTCGGGCAGCCGGATCCGCATCGCGTCCCCCTCGTCAGAACCGCGGGACCAGCATCCCGCCGTCCGCGGCGATGACCTGGCCGGTGGTATAGGGCAGGGCGCCCGTGGCCAGCGCCGCGACGATCGCGCCGATCTCCTCGGGCTGGCCGACCCGCGGGATCAGGGTCAGCCCCTCGGCCGCGCGCCGGGCATAACTCCCGATCACCGGGGCGGTCAGATCGGTCGCGATCAGCCCCGGCCGCAGGTCGTAGACCATGATCCCCTCGGCCCCGAGCCGCACCGCGAAGGCCTGCGAGACCATGGCCGCGGCCGCCTTCGAGGCGCAGTATTCGCTGCGCTGCACCGCGACCGCCGAGGCGTTCGCCGAGGTGACGTTGACGATGCAGCGAAAGCCCTCGCCCCGCTCCCGCGCCAGCAGCCGCCGCGCGAACGCCTGGGCGAGGAAGAACGGCGCCCTGGCGTTGACCGCGAAACAGCGGTCCCAGCTCGCCTCGGTCACCTCGAGCGGGTCGCCCCGGCTCAGCACGCCGACGCCGGCGTTGTTGACCAGCGTCGTCAGCGGCCCGATCGCCGCCTCGATCCGGCCGAGCGCCGCGTCGTGCCCGGCGACGTCCGCCACGTCGAACGGCGCGGCGACGACCGCGGCCCCCTCGGCCGCGACCCGGTCGACCGCGCCGCGCAGCTCCGCGTCATCCGCCGGTGCGTTGACCGCGACGGCGAACCCCGCCCGCGCCAGCGCCAGCGCCGCGGCGAGCCCGATGCCCCGGCTCGACCCGGTTACCAGCGCCGCCCCGACTTGCGTCACTCGCCCCGCTCCTTGCGCCCGAACTCCGGCGCGCGCTTCGCGCGATAGGCGGCGAGGCCTTCGCGCAGGTCCTGCGACGCCGCGGCGACGGATCCAGCGAGCGCCTCGAGCACCCGCTCGCGCTCCTCGCCCTCGGCGGCGTTGATCAACAGCTTCGCCAACTCCGTCGCCTGACCGCTGCGGGCCAGCACCCGCGCGGCCAGCGCCTCGGCCGCGGCACTGCCGCCACCGGTCGGCACGACGGCATCGACCAGCCCGAGCGCCAGCGCCGCCTCGGCGCCGTGGACCTCGCCGAACAGCGCCATCCGCCGCACCGCCTGCGCCCCGAAGCGCCGCACCGCGCGCTGCGTGCCCGACCAGCCGGGAATGACCCCCAACCCCGTCTCGGGCTGGCCGATCCGCACATGCGCCTCGGCGATCCTGTAGTCGGCGCAGGCGGCGAGCTCGAAGCCGCCGCCGAGGGCATCGCCGTTCAGCACCGCGATCACCGGCTGGCGCAGCCGCGCCAGCGCGTCGAACGCGGCGTGGCCGTCGCGCACCCAGCGCCGGCCAAAGTCCTCCGCCGTGGCACCGCTCCAATCCGCAATGTCGCCGCCGGCCGAAAAGGCCCGCTGCCCGGCGCCGGTCACGATCAGCACGCGAACCGCCTCCGCCCGCTCGATCTCGGCGCAGCGCAGGGCCAGCGCCGCCACCATCGCGGCGTCGAGCGCGTTCAGCTTCTCGGGGCGCGCGACGGTCAACGTCGCGACGGCGCCGATGATCTCGAGCCGCAGGCGCGGATCGAAGGCGGGCTGGGTCACGTCGACGCGCCCAGCGCCAGGCCGAACGGCTCGGGGCGGAACAGCCGATCCTCCATCGTCCGCAGCGTCGGCGATACCGCGAGCGACGTCGCCGCCTGATCCAGCACGTCGCGGCGCAGATCGACCCCCGGGGCGACCTCGGTGACGACCAGACCGTCGTCCCCCAGCCGGATCACGCAGCGCTCGGTGACATAGGTCACGTCCTGGCCCTGCGCCCGCGCCCGCCGCCCCGAGAACGACACCTGGTCGACCCGCTCGACGATCTTGGCGACGCGGCCCTCGCGCTCGATCACCAGCCGGCCGTCGGCGAGACCCAGCGCCGCCCCGGCGTTGAACGTGCCTGAGAACACGATCCGCCGCGCCCGTGCGGTGATGTCGACGAAGCCGCCCGCCCCGGCGGTCCGATGCGGCACGGCGGCGAGGCGCGAGACGTTGACCGAACCCTCGCGGTCGATCTCCAGGAACGACAGCAGCGTGGCGTCGAAGCCGCCGGCCTGGAAATAGGCGAACTGGTGCGGCGAGGCGACGAAGGCCTCGGCGTTGGCCGCGCAGCCGAACTTGAAGTCGAGCAGCGGCACGCCGCCCACCGCGCCCTGCTCGATCACCCAGGTGACCGCGCCGTGCAGCCCCTCCTCGATCAGGATGCGCGGCACGTTCGCCGAAACCCCGAAGCCGATGTTGACCGCCCAGCCGGCCTTCAGCTCCTGCGCCACCCGGCGGGCGATCACCTTCGAGGCGTTGAACTCGGGCGTGCGAAACGTCGCCAGCGGCCGCGCCAGCTCGCCCGAGATCGCCGGGTCGTAGACGGTGGCGGTGGTCTGGAGCTGGTCCGGCGCCTCGACGATGACGTCGACCAGAATGCCCGGCACATGCACGTCGTGCGGCCGCAGCGACCCGCGCCGCGCCACGCGCTTGACCTGGGCGATCACCCGCCCGCCGGTGTTGTGCGCCGCGAGCGCCATCTCCATCGCCCCGAGATAAGCGCCTTCGTGCTCGAAGCTCAGGTTGCCGGTCTCGTCGGCGGTGGTGGCGCGGATGATCGCGACCTCCGGCGCGATCGCCTTGAAGAAAAGCCAGTCCTCGCCCTCGAAGCTCACCCGCCGCACGATCGGTTCCGCCCGCGCCGCGGCGTTCATCGCGCAGCCCTCCTGGTCGGGATCGACGAAGGTCTCCATCCCGACCTTGGTCAGCACGCCCGGCCGCCGCCCGGCCCCCTCGCGCAGCATGTCGAAGACGATCCCGCTCGGCACGTTCCAGGCCGCGACCTCGTTGCGCCCGATCATTTGCCAGATCAGCGGCGGTTCCGCCGCCGTGGGGCCCGACGGGTAGGAGCCGCCGACGATCCGCGCGAGCAGGCCGGGGAGGGCGATGTGGTCGACGCCCTTGGTTCCGAAGAAATCACCCGCGGCGATCGGGTGGATGGTGGTCAGGCCGCGCGGCGCGCCCTCGGCGGCGAACCGCGCCCCGATCGCCGCCAGCACCGCGTCGGGGCAGCCGAGCCCGCTCGACGCGTTGACCGCGACCGTCGCGCCGTCGGGGATCAGTCGGGCCGCCTCCGCGGCGGTCCTGAGCTTCGACATCGGCGCGTCCTCATCGGCGGATCGGTGGCTGCAAGTAACCAGACGGTCTACCGCTTATCGGCCACGGCCCGTCGGGATTCAACGGCCTTGCGCCCGCCGCATCCGCCTGCCGCGAGCCCCTCGCCCTCGTCCTGCGAACCTGCGAGGCTTGCGCGCGAGCGAACCGGCGCCCTATGGATCAGGCTCGGACTTTGCCCGGACGGGCCCGGCCACGTCGAGAGCGGGCGTGATGGAATGGTAGACATATGGCACTTAAAATGCCTGGGGCGACAGCCCGTGCCGGTTCGAGTCCGGCCGCCCGCACCAGACGAACCTGCGCAGACGGTGGGAAGTCGATCAGAGCGAAGCGTCGCGCGTCGACACCACGACCGGCCCGCGCTGGGCTTCGGCCGCGGCCGCCTGCACCGAGCGGGGGGTCCGGCCGCGCTCGACCCGGATCCCGGAGACCCTCGTCGCATCATCGGAGGGCTCCCTCGCGGCGGCGAGGCTGATGATCTTCGGCCCGCCGCTCATGCGGGTGCGGCTGCGTCGCGGCGCAGCGTCGTCGGCCTCGGCCGGCGCCTCGACCGCCTCGGCTTCGGCAACGACCAGCGGCGCGCCGCCGAACCCCGCCAGGATGCGCTCGAACCGGGCGCGATAGCGCTGGGCGAACTCCGGCGTCCGGGAATGGTAGGCGCCCGCCGCCGCCGCCCAGTCGCCGAACTCGGTCTGCAGGCTGCGCAGGAACTGCGCGGCGTAGGTTGCGCCGATCTCCTGATCGAACATCGACTCCAGCGAGGTGAAGGCGTGACCGTGCCAGTTGTAGTTGATCTGGAAGCAACCGACGTCGAAGCTCATGCGCCCGGCGGCGACGCTGGCCTTCGCGAAGGCCAGCGCCTCGTCCCGGCTGGCGAACCAGTGGCCCTCGCCCTCGCGGTTGATCGCCCAGGGCCAGGGGCGCAACCGACCGCCGCTCATCCGCCCGGTCTCGGTCAGCGCGATCGCCCGTAGCACGTCCACCGGCACGCCGCCGCGGCGGGCGCCGGCCAGAATCGCCCGCTCGCACAGCGCGGCCGCCTGCCCCTCGGTCGTCGTCCCGGCCCGCCCGTACTGCGGCCACACGGCCAGCGCCATGAGCAGAACCATCAGGAAGCCTGTCAACCGCGCCATTCTGGCCCTCGCCATGTCTTCGCCCCGCTCTATCCGGCTGGGGTTACGTTCAGCTTACGACATCTCGATTCGGCTGTGAATCCCGCACGAATCGATCCGCGAAGCCAATTCATCACCCGGACCCTGCTTCATGACGACCTGGGTCCGCAGATCCCAGTCGTCGGAGAACCGGGTGAAAAACCGCACCGGCGTCGCTTCGCTCGCCGGCAGCGTGACCAGCACGGTGGTCACGTTGCCCTCCGGATTGCCCGGGGCGCTCTGCGTCACCAGCACCTCGGCCGCGGCCGCGCCCCACTGCGGTAGCCGGCCCTCGACCTCGTCCGTCACCTCGGCGGCGGTCGCGAAGTTGACCGCGACCTGCCGCGTCGCCTCCCGCGTCGCCGACTGCATGGCGCTGTAGGTGAAGATCACCATGCCAAACTCCATCGTCCCCATGACGAGTAGGATCAGGACCGGAAAGACCAGCGCCGCCTCGACGCTCACCACGCCGCGCCGACACGACCAGAGCCTCGGGAACATCGCGGAACCCCCTGCGAACTTCGCCCCGCACCTTCGGCCCGAAGCAAGAACAAACCGTTAAGCACGCCGCGCCGCTCCCGTCGCCGCGTCTCGGCGGCGCGTGCGGTCGCCCCGACTCGTCGGCCGCGCGGCGACGGGCGCCGCCGTGCCTGACCTCCGTGCGTTGATTGCAATGCATGCACGGGTCCACGTCGCCGGTCGCCCGGCGCCTGCTCGAAGGCATGTTCCTCGATGACGGCGAGATTGCTCAGCAGGGCAGCGGCCCGAGGCGACGCTCCTCGTCGATCAGCCGGTCGAGCAGCGGCTCGCGCACCGAACGCTTGGCGACGGTGCGGCCGACCACCAGTCCCGGCGTGCCGTTCAGTCCGAGCTCGCCCGCCAGCGCCGCGGTGCGCGCCAGATGCGCCGGGATCGCCGGGTCTGCCATGTCGGCGATCATCCGGTCGGGATCGAGTCCGAGGTCGTGCGCCAACTCGGCGCCGTAGGCCGGCGTCGGCACGAACGCCGTGTGCATCAGCCGCTCGTGCGCCGGCACGAACGCGCCCTGCCGCGCCGCCGCCAGCGCCATCCGCGCGCCTGCCTCCGAGGCCGGCCCGAGGATCGGCCACTCCTTGACGATCAGCGTGATCTCGCCCGCCGCCGCCCGCTCGAACAGCAGCGCGCCCACCACCCGGCAATAGGGACAGCGGTAGTCGGTGAAATAGACCACGACCGGCTCCCCGGCCCCGATCCTCGGATCGTCCGGATCCGCGAACAGCGCGGCGCAGACGTCGCCGCCCGCCGCGGCGGGCGCCGCCGGCGCGATCGGGACCAGCGCCGCGCTCGCCGCGTCTCGCTGCGCCGAGACCAGGTCGCGAAACCCGGCCGGCGCCGCCCGCTCCACGAACGTCAGCGGCGGCGGCGGCGCGATCGCCTTGCGCACGGCCGCGCCGACGACCAGCGCGCTCACGAGCGCGAGCGCCACGAGCGCCAGGCGGCGCGGACCTGTAAACATCGGGCGGCTCCCTGCCTTGCCGGAACGGCCGCATCAATACCGCCCTGCCGCCGGCACGCAAGGTCTCTGCGCCGGGCGACTGCTGGCGACAGCCATGCCCGGGTGGCAGGCCGTCGGTCGCCTCGCCCGCGGGGCGGCGGGTCTACGCAGCGCGAATCGCCGACGTGACACGACCGACGGTTGCGGCTATGTTGAGCTGCTGCAGTGATCTCGGTATCCGTTCAGCAGACCCGCGCCTCGGAGCGCCAGTTTCGCAGCACCGCGTTCCGCGCCGCCCGCACGAGGGGTTGGAACTATGGAGTTCACATCATCGGCCGAGGTTCACAAGGCGCTCGCCGTGCGCCTTGCCCATCGCGAGATCGGCGACGACGTTCTGGCCAAGGTCGCCGACCGTGTCGCCAGGAACGGCATGAAGATCGGCGGCTTCGACTTCTGCCCCTACGGCATCTGCATCGACTACTTCACCGACCGCGAGTTCTCGATCGACGAGTTTGCCCGCGGCGTGAAGTACCGCGAGTTGCGGCTGTTCCCCTACGGCATCCTGGTGGACGATCTGTTCCGGGTGCGCGTTGAGGTGCATGTCCCCGAATTCGAGGGATTCGACCGGCCGGGGTGAACGCCACCGCCACGCGATCGGGCTTCCTGCCCGACCGCACGATCCATCTGCACCCGATCGGGCGCTGCAACCTGGCATGTCTGCATTGCTACGCAGCGTCCTCGCCGAGCGTCGCGGACCTTCTGCCGTTTGACCTGCTCCGGCGCGCATTGCCCGTGTTGCGCGCCGAGGGCTACGCGGTCCTGAGCCTGTCAGGCGGCGAGCCGCTGATCTATCCCGACCTGCCGCGGCTGATCGAGGCCGCCCGGTCGGAAGGGTTTCGGGTGGTGGCGATCTCCAACGGCTACCGGGTGCGGCCCGCCCTCGACGCGGTGCTCACGCGGCTCCACGGCCTTGCGATCAGCTTCGACGGCATGGCCGCGGTCCACAACCGGGTACGGGGCCAGGCGCAGGCCTTCGACACCGCCGTGGCGGCGCTCGCGCATCTGGCCGCGATCGGAGTTCCCGCGGCGGCCGCCTACACGGTCTCCAGCGAATCGCTGGCGGATACTCCGGAGTTCGTCGAAATGGCGCAGGGCCTGGGCGCGCGGGTGGTGCAGCTCCGCCCGCTCGTGCTGGCGGGTCGCGCGACGGCGGCCTATGCCGGGGCGGCGCTCGGGCGGGCGGATCTGATCCGCGTCTACCTGATGGGCGCGGCGCTCGCCGAAGCCTATGCGGGCACGATGGCCGTGCATACCGACCTCGCGCCGTCGGCGGCGATCGCTGCCGACCGGGGCGCGCATGCGGGCGTGCTGACCGGTGCGGGAAGCGCCAGCCTCTCGGACCTGGTCAATCCGCTGGTCATCACGCCCGATGGCCGAGTGAAGCCGCTGACCTTCGATTTTCCCGACGCCTTCGACCTCGGCCGGATCGAGGACGTTGCGGGGGCGCAGATTGCCCGCCTGAAGGCGCGGGCGTCACCCGCGCTCGGTCGCGTGATCGGCGCGGCGCTCGACGCGGCCGCGCGCTGCGACGACTTCATCGACTGGTTCGCGTTCTGTCGCGATATGGCGCGGGCGCAGGCATCGGCGCTCCCCGGCGCGCCGATCGATCGCGCGGCCGAGCCGTCCACGCCCGCCGGGGCGCGCTAGACGGGACTGCAGCCGACGGGGACATCGGATGGCCCCATGCCTTCCGCCATGGGCTTCAGGCGACGGACCGGGCGAGGCGCAACCCGGCCTCTTAATCGGGCCAGGCGACAGCCGGGCGACGGGCAGCCGGTCGCCTTTTCCGGGCGCAGCGGGTCACGTCCCCGCCGCAAGCACCGCCCCGGTCGCGCCCTCGGGGGTCAGGCGTCCGAACCGACCCCGTCCAGGCTGCGCTGCAATTGCGCCCGGGTCAGGCCGATGTCGTCCAGCAGATGCGCGTCCATCGCCAGCAGCTGGAACGCGCTCGCCCGCTCGGCGGCGGCCTTGCGCGACCGCTCGGCGCGACGGCGCAGGCCGGCGACCAGCGCGGCCAGGGGCGCGTGCAGGCCAAAGCCTCCGGCGAACGGAGCGGGGGCGGCGGGGGTGCGGTCGAACATGACGTCTCTCCTCGGTTAATGGCCGGTCTTTCGGTCCCGGCCGGCCCTGCAGCGCATCGCGCGCCACTCCGGGGCCGATGACGTGGTATAAGCGTGGCCCCGTGACCGGCGCGTGAGGCCGGCGTGACGCCCGGCCGATCTTGGCGCGAGCCGCTCCAGCGCCTAGGCTCATGCCATGAGGCCCCAGGATCTGCTCGTCCCGCGCCCCGAGGGCCTCTACTGCCCGCCCGGCGACTTCTACGTCGATCCGGTGCGCCCGGTCGCCCGCGCGCTGATCACCCACGCGCATTCCGACCACGCCCG
>JANOEW010000555.1:0-2359 GCA_031413475.1 Amaricoccus sp. | reverse complement strand
TCAGCGTCTTCGATGACTACGACGCCATCGTCGATGCCTGCTGCCGCGCGTGGAACCGCTTCGCCGATCGACCCGACATCGTCTCCTCCATCACCTCAAGGCAATGGGCACAGGTCAATGCTTGAGGCCGTTGGTATAAGGGGCCTCAAAGCGGTGTGTGGTGTTGCCCCCGTTTAACCGGACACCTCGGCGGGTTGATGGGCGCGTCTGAACTCGCGAGGCGAGCGCATCCGAAGCCCGGAATGAGGATGGTTCTCGTTGTCGTCGTCGAACCATCCGGCGATCTGGTCAAGTGCGATCCTGGCGTCCGGCACGGGCCTGACGCGCAGATAGCCGCGCTTCAGGGTCTTCACGAAGGCCTCGCTCATGCCGTTGCTCTCGGGGCTCGCCACCGGCGTGAAGCAGGGAACGAGGTTGAGCTGGGTGGCGAAGACGCGGGTCTCACGGGCGGTGTAGATCGAGCCGTTGTCCGAGAGCCATTCCACCGGATGCGGCGCCCGGACGCCGTCGAAGCGCGCCTCCACGGCTTCGAGCATCATGTCGCGGATGTCGGAGCCGCTGATCCCGGCGCCCGTGGTGGCGCGCCAGGCGATGACCTCGCGGTCGTGGGCGTCGAGGACGAAGGCGCCGCGAACGACCTCGCCGTTCCAGCAGGTGAACTCGAAGCCGTCCGAACACCAGCGTAGGTCGGAGCGCATCACCACGACCTTGCCGTCATGGCTGCGGCCGGGACGCTGGCCGCTGTGTTTCTCCAGAAGCAGACCGTGGGCCTTCATCAGTCGGTAGACGCGCTTATGGTTGGCGAGCGCGAGCCCTTCCGCGGCGAGATCGCGGTTCAGCAGCGCCGTGATCCGCCGGTAGCCGTAAGTCGGCCGCGCATCGACCAGCCGGCGCACCAGCGGCAGAACCGCCGCGTCTTGCGCCTTTTGATAGCGCCGACGCGGCTTCGCGCTCGCGGCCAGTCGTTCAACCAGGTTCGAGCGCGACACGCCGAGCGTTTCAGCCACCGCCTTGACCGGAAATCGTCCCTGAGCGGCGACGTCGCGAGACCAGCGGGTCCTTCTTCGCGTCCAGGCTCGCATAGCGGTCCGAAAGATCAAAGAAACCCATCTGCGCTATCGTCAAACCCCAAGCCGCGGAACACCCCGGCCCTCATACCGCAGCGGCCTGATCAGGGCAATTTTTCGAAGTGCCCTAGTAGAGTTCGATCCATTCCCCGACATGCGCCGTCGGCACCGTCGCCGGCGGCGCGACGGAGGCGAGCGGCGATCCGCCCTTAGCGGCTGAAAAATACCGGATCAGGCGCTGCTCGCTGGGGTCGGCGCGGCTGGCGGTCGGCCACGTGTAGGCGATGGTGCTGCCCTCGATGCCCGACGTGGCGTAGCTCGGCACGCCGGTCACGACGATCTCCTGGAACTGGGGAAGCGGCGCCTCCTGAAACAGGAGGATGCGGCGCTTCCATCTTGTCGCCTGGGTCGCACTGATCGCGCGAATGTAGGCGCGGATTTCTCTGGTGTCGGCGTCGAGCCCGAAATCCTCAGGCCGGATCGACCCGACCCCAGCCGGCAAAACCAGCGAACTTCCGCCGCCCAGCGTGATCTCAACGCCCGTCGCCCACGCCGGAATTGTGACGGTGACGGGCGTCACGCCACCGACCGCAGATCCCACTTGCAGGAACGCCTCGCCGGCCTCGACGGACGTGTCTTCAACGACCACCGCGAACGGCTCGCCGCTGTTCGCCAGGATGATTTCCGGTCGGTCGTTCTGCGTGAGGAGGGTGATCGTCATAGCTCAGCTCGGGTTCAGGACGGCGAGGAGGCAGCTCCAGCTTCCGCTGGTCTGAGCTATGTTCGCGGGCGTGAACGACGTCAGGCCCTCTATTCGATACAAACCAGTCGCGGTAGCGCCGGCGCTCTCGGCGATCGGCGTCACGGTCGCCCCTGGGATCACCGGCGCTGCTGCGGTCGTGTTGCCAGTCCTGTAGGTTCCCACAATGACGACCTGACCTGGGTTGATCGTGGCGAGCTGCGGAAAGGCGAAGCTGGTGGCGGACTACCCGCCATCGGAACTCTTGACGCCTTGAACCGACGCCATGGTGAGCGTTCCGCCGCGGAAAGCCGCCGCCTGGATGGGTCGTCATCCCAAGGGACCAGCCGCCAGCCTGCGAACAGCGATGTCTCCGCCGGGAACGGCTGACCCGGCCTCCAGGCCCCTCGTGCTGAGAGCCTGCCCGAAAAGAAGTTGATCGATATCAGGGTTTTGTGATTCTCCGTCTTTTTCGAGAAGATTGGGGAACCGGATGCCTTGGAATGATACCGCTCGCTTCGAGCATAGACGGAATGCCGAACGCTATCCAAGC
>JANOEW010000554.1:0-9201 GCA_031413475.1 Amaricoccus sp. | reverse complement strand
TTCCCGTCCATGATGATCGCCACATGCGCCGGCGTCGCGCCTTCGCCCACGGAGACAGGACCGGACCTCACTTGGTACATCGTGTACTCCACCTCGAGACCCAGCCAACCGCCGGCGTCAAATCTGCATGATCTCGTCTTGCTTGACGTCGAGAGCCGCGTCGATCTTCCGGATCGCAGCGTCGGTCAACTCCTGGATCTCGTCGTGCCACATCTTCTGGTCGTCCTCGGACATGCCCGCCGCCTTGGCGCGCTTGAGCTGGTCCATGCCGTCGCGCCGCACGTTACGCACCGCGACGCGGGCGTGCTCGGCGTATTGCCCCGCGACCTTCGTCAGGTCACGCCGCCGCTCCTCGTTCAGTTCCGGGATCGGCAGCCGCAGGATCGTGCCGTCCATCTGCGGATTGATCCCGAGCCCCGAATTGCGAATCGCCCGGTCGACCGCGTTCACCAGGCTCTTGTCCCAGACGTTTACCAGAACCATGCGGGGTTCTGGCACGGTGATCGTTCCGAGCTGGTTAATCGGCGTCGGCGAGCCGTAAGCCTCGACCGTCACCGGCTCCAGCATCGAGGCCGACGCCCGACCCGTCCGCAGCGAGGCGAATTCGCCCCGCAGCGACGTCAGCGCGCCGTCCATGCGCCTCTGGATCGCGCCCGCGTCGATCTCGATGTCGGACATGCCGCCTCCCTTCTCCCGGTCGTTTCCGTCAGCCGGGTTCGACGATGCTGAACTTGCCGCGTCCTTCGACCACGCCCGCGAGCCCGTTCGGCTCGTCGAGCGAAAAGACGATGATCGGCAGGCCGTTGTCGCGCGCCAGCGCGATCGCCGAGGCGTCCATCACCTTCAGATGCTTCTGCAGCACCGTGTCGTAGCTGATGCGATCGTAGCGCTTGGCCGTGGGGTCGGTCTTGGGGTCGGCGTCGTAGACCCCGTCGACCTGGGTGCCCTTGAAGATCGCCTCGCAGGCCATCTCGGAGGCGCGCAGCGTCGCCGCGGTGTCGGTGGTGAAGTAGGGGTTGCCGGTGCCGGCGGCGAAGATCACCACCCGGCCCTTTTCCAGGTGCCGCACCGCCCGCCGGCGGATATAGGGCTCGCAGATCTGGTCCATCGGGATCGCCGACACCACCCGGGTGAACACCCCCTGCGCCTCGAGCGCCGATTGCAGGGCGAGCGCGTTCATCACCGTGGCCAGCATCCCCATATAGTCCGCTGTGGTGCGCTCCATCCCCTGGGCGCTGCCCTGCAATCCGCGGAAGATGTTGCCGCCACCGATCACCATGGCGATCTCGACGCCGAGCGCGTGCAACCCGCGCACCTCCCCGGCGATCCGCTCGACCGTAGGCGGATGCAGCCCGAATTGCTGCGGGCCCATCAGCGCCTCGCCGGAGATCTTCAACAGGATACGCTTGTAGGCGGGTCGAGCGCGCGGCGTCGTCATGCTCGCCACGCCATCCGTCATCGCCTGCCTCGCTCGCCTGATCGCCGGCAAGGTGGCCGAATTCCCGGGGGGTTTCAACGTCGAATCCGGCCTGTCGCGCCACGGCCCGAAACGTTGCCCGAATGCGTGGGCCGGGGCCCGCCGCGTCAGCGCCCCGCCGTCTTCGCGACCTCGGCGGCAAAGTCCTCGACCTCGCGCTCGACCCCCTCGCCGACCGCCAGCCGCGCGAAAGCGAGAACCACCACGCCCGCCGCCTCGGCGGCCTGGCCAACGGTGATGTCGGGGTTGATCACGAACTTCTGGTTGAGCAGCGTCACTTCCTCGAAGAACTTCGCCATGCGGCCGGCGATCATCTTCTCGATCACCGCATCGGGCTTGGGCTTCGCGGAAGAAACATTCTCCTCCATCGCCTTCTGGGTCTGCACGTCACGCTCGCGCTCGACCACGGCCGGGTCGAGATCCGCCTCGGAAAGCGACTGCGGCGAGGTCGCGGCGACGTGCATGGCGATCTGCCTGCCGATGCCGTCGTCGACGCCCTTCAGCGCGACCAGCACCCCGATCTTGCCCAGGTTCTCCGCCACGGCGCCATGCACGTAGGATGCGACGCTCTCGCCCGCGACCGACACCATCCGCCGCAGGTGCAGGTTCTCGCCGATCGTCACGATCTTCGCGGTGACGGCCTCCTGCACGGTCATGTCGTCGAGCGGCGCGCCGCGCAGCGCCTCGATGTCGGCGCAGCCGGTCGCAACCTCGGCGATCGCCCGCACGATCGCCTGGAAGTCGGAATTGCGCGCCACGAAGTCGGTCTCGGAGTTCACCTCGACCGCCACGCCGACCCCGCCGCTGACCGCGACGCCGACCAGCCCTTCGGCGGCGATGCGACCCGACTTCTTGGCGGCCTTGGCGAGGCCCTTGGTGCGCAGCCAGTCGATGGCGGCCTCGATGTCGCCGGCCGTCTCGGTCAGCGCCTTCTTCGCGTCCATCATGCCGGCGCCCGACACGTCGCGCAGCTCCTTGACCATCGCGGCGGTGATCGACATCAGCGCTCTCCTTCGTTCTCGAACGTATCTGGGGTCGGCTCCCGCCGCGGGCCTAGCGCGGCCCTGCGACGGTTCCGTGACTGGGACGGAGGCTCAAGCCTGCGGCTGGGCCTCGGCCGGGACCGGCTTGACGGCGGGGTCGAGTCCGTCGTCGAGCGCCTCCTCGATCGGGCTCTCCGCTAGCCCGCCGATGTCGACGCCGGCCGCGCCCATCTGCGCCGCCATGCCGTCGAGCGCCGCGCGCGCGATCAGGTCGCAATAGAGCGCGATGGCGCGGGCCGCGTCGTCGTTGCCCGGGATCGGATAGTCGATGCCGTCGGGCGAGGAGTTGGTGTCGAGCACGGCGATCACCGGAATGCCGAGTTTGCGCGCCTCGAGGATCGCCAGCTCCTCCTTGTTGGTGTCGATCACGAACAACAGATCCGGCACCCCGCCCATGTCGCGGATGCCGCCCAGCGACTTCTGCAGCTTGTTCTGATCGCGCTCGAGCCCCAGCCGCTCCTTCTTGGTCAGCCCCTCGGCCCCGGACGCCAGCTTCTCGTCGATCGACTTCAGGCGCGCGATCGAGTTCGACATCGTCTTCCAGTTGGTCAGCGTGCCGCCGAGCCAGCGGTGGTTCATGTAATACTGCGCCGAGCGCTCGGCCGCGTCCGCCACCGCCTTCTGCGCCTGCCGCTTGGTGCCGACGAACAGAATGCGCCCGCTCTTCGCGACGGTGGCGCGGACCGCCTGCAACGCCGCGTCGAGCAGCGGCACAGTCTGGGTCAAGTCGACGATGTGGATGCCGTTGCGGTCGCCGTAGATGTACGGCCCCATGCGCGGATTCCAGCGATGCGTCTGATGGCCGAAGTGAACGCCAGCTTCGAGCAGCTGGCGCAAAGTGAACTCGGGAAGAGCCAAGGTCCGTTTCCTTTCCGGTTTCGCCTCGGCGGGGAGAAGAGCCTGTCGGCCCAACCGGTGGACGCCCGGGGATGTCTCCCCCGGGGCGCCCGAGCCCCCGCCTGTGGATTGATCGGCGCGCAATTACGCCGTTGGGACGGCGATTGCAAGCGCGATCCGGCGCGCGGCCTCACGGCGCGTTGCGCTGCGCCGGATCGCGGTCGAAGGCCGGCGTCGCGGGGCCGCCCACCGCCCGTTGCCGCTGCGCCGCCTCCGCCCACCACCGGAGTTGCGCGAACGTGCCGCCGACGTAGCCCGACCACTTCGCCCCGTCGACGCCGACGGCATAGGACCCGTCGGGCGCGAACACCTCCTGCGCCCTCGGCACGTGGACCATCGCCGAGACCGGCAGGCAGCCGAGTTCGGCGAGGAAGGTCCGCATGCCCACCGCCGCTCGCGCCCCGCCCCACTGCCCGGCGGAGTAGGTCACGATCGCGCTCGGCTTCAGCGCGAAGCGCGACGCGCCGAAATGGTTCAGCAGATGCATGAGCGCCGGGCTCATTGAGTGGTTGTACTCCGGGCTGACCATCACGTAGGCGTCGGCCTCGGATATCGCCACGGCCAGCGTCTCGAGCGGCGCCGGCGCGCCGCCGGGGGCGTAGGCGAACTGCGGCCGGAACGGCCCGCCGAGATCGACCTCCAGCGGATCGACCAGCGTTGCCGCCCACTCCGCTTCGTCGAGCCGCGCCACGCAGGCCCGCGCCACCCGCAGCCCGAGCCGCGCCGGCCGCGGCGGCGCGCTGTCGCGGACCGAGCCGAGAAACACCAGCACCCGCATCGTGCCTCCCGCACCTCGGAATGAGCGCGGGCCGACTTCGGATCGCGTGGTTCGGACCTTCGCGATAGAGCCGCCTGCGCGCAAGCCCGCGTCTGCGCCCGCGGGGCGCGGCGTCTCCGGCTGCGTGGCGGGGGCCGCGCACCCGCAGCCGTTCGACCAGGCGGTGCGCGACCTCAACCGCGTGTCGGTGCTGGCTTGGCACCGGGTGTTCCACACCGGGCTGGTCAAGGTCGCCGCGCATTGTACGCTGCGCGACCCGCTCGCGCTGTCGCGCCAGATCCTGATGCAGCGCTCGTACGTCCGGCTGCTGTTCGCGCCCGCCTGACCGGCCGGTGGCGCCGGCCGCGCCGCCGGCCTAAGTCTACGCCCATGGCCCTCGACGCCCCCGCCCTGCCCGAGCCGTTCGCCGGCTGGTTCGCCCGCCGCGGCTGGTCGCCCCACCCCCACCAGCTCGCGCTGCTCGCCCGCGCCGATGACCCCGCGACGCTGCTCATCGCGCCCACCGGCGGCGGCAAGACGCTGGCGGGTTTCCTGCCCTCGCTGATCGCGCTCGGCCCCGCGCCCCCGCCCGGCCTCCACACCCTCTACGTCTCGCCGCTGAAGGCGCTCGCCGCCGACATCCGCCGCAATCTCGCTGCCCCCGCCGCCGAGATGGGCCTCGCGCTGCGCATCGAGGACCGCACCGGCGACACGTCCGCCCGCGAGCGGTCGCGCCAGCGCGTCGACCCGCCGCACGTCCTGCTCACCACGCCCGAATCGCTCGCGCTGATGCTGAGCTACCCCGAAGCCCCAACGATCTTCGGCGGCCTCGCCCGGGTGATCCTCGACGAGATCCACGCGCTGGCGGAATCTAAACGCGGCGACCAGCTGGCGCTCGGTCTCGCCCGGCTCCAGACCCTCGCCCCTCGGCTGCGCCGGCTCGGCCTGTCGGCCACCGTCGAGGATCCTGCCGCGCTCGCGCGCTTTCTCGGGGGCGGCGCCCGCGTGCTGATCGCCGACCCCGGTCCCGAGCCCGACGTGACGATCCTCGAGACCCCCGACCCGCCGCCCTGGGCCGGCCAGGGCGGCCGCTACGCCGCCCGCGCGGTCATGGACCTGATCCGCGCCCACAGGACCACCCTCGTCTTCATCAACACCCGCGCCCAGGCCGAGCTGTTCTTCCAGGCGCTCTGGTCCGAGAACACCGACGCCCTGCCGATCGGCCTCCACCACGGCTCGCTGTCGCGAGAGGCCCGCCAGCGCGTCGAGGCGGCGATGACCGTCGGCGCGCTCAAGGCCATCGTCGCCACCGGCTCGCTCGACCTCGGCATCGACTGGGGCGACGTCGACCTCGTCATCCAGGTCGGCGCGCCGAAGAACGTCAAGCGCCTGGTCCAGCGCATCGGCCGCGCCAACCATCGCTACAACGCGCCGTCGAAAGCGGTGCTGATCCCCGCGAACCGCTTCGAGGTGCTGGAATGCCGCGCCGCGCTCGACGCGGTCGCGGCGCGTGACCTCGACGGCGCCCCCCGCGGCCCCGGCCCGCTCGACGTGCTCTGCCAGCACATCCTGCTCACCGCCTGCGCCGGCCCGTTCGACGCGGACGCGCTCTTCGCCGAGGTGCGCGGCGCCGGCCCCTACGCCGGCCTCGCCCGCACCGACTTCGACGCCTGCCTCGAGTTCTGCGCCACCGGCGGCTACGCGCTGCGCGCCTACGACCGCTGGCGGCGGCTGGTAGAGACGGACGGCCGCTGGTCGCTGCGCGACCCGCGCCGCGCCCGGCTGATCCGGATGAACGCCGGCACGATCATGGACATCGAGACGCTGAAGGTCCGGCTCAAGGGCGCTTTCGGCGCGCCGCTCGGCGAGATCGAGGAGGAGTTCGCCGCGACCCTCGCCCCCGGCGACACCTTCCTGATCGGCGGCGAGACCGTGCGCTTCGAGGGCCTGCGCGAGATGACCGTCGAGGTCAGCCGCACGGCCTCCCGCGACCCGAAGATCGCTGTCTTCATGGGCACCAAGCTCGCCACCTCCACGGTCCTGTCGCGCCGCGTCGTCGAGATCATCTCCGAGCCCGCCCGCTGGGCCGGCCTGCCGCCCTACATGCGGTGCTGGCTCGACCTGCAGTCCCGCATCAGCCGCCTACCGCAACCCGACCGCCTGCTCGTCGAGACCTTTCCTCGCGGCGACCGGGCGCACATGGCGCTCTATGGCTTCGCCGGCCGCAACGCTCACCAGACCCTCGGCCTGCTGGTGACGCGCCGCATGGAGGAGGCGGGCCTCGACCCGCTCGGCTTCGTGGCGAACGACTACGCGCTGCTGATCTGGGGCCTCGCCACGCCCACCGACCCTGCCGCGCTGCTCGCCCCCGAGGGCCTGCGCGAAGGCCTCGAGGGCTGGCTCGGCGAAAACGCGGTGATGAAGCGCACGTTTCGAGCCGCCGCCGTCATCGCCGGGCTGATCGACCGCAACACGCCAGGCCAGCGAAAATCCGGCCGCCAGGCGGCGTTCTCCTCCGACATCCTCTACGACACCCTGCTCAAATACGACCCCGATCACCTGCTCTTGCGCATCACCCGCTCCGAGGCCGGCCGCGGCTTGGTCGACTTCGGCCGAATCGAGGAGCTGCTCGCCCGCGTCACGGGGCGCATTGACACCGTCCATGCCCCGCACGTCACTCCGCTCGCCGCGCCGCTGCTGCTCGAAGCCGGCCGCGTGCCGATCAAGGGCCGTGCCGAAGCCCGCCTCGTCACCGCCGCGGCCGAAGCGCTGCTGGCCGAAGCGGGCCTCGCGCCCTGACGGCGGGTGCTACCCGCTTGACCGGATCGCCGCCCGCCGGCCCTTGCGGGGGGCGAGCAGGTGGGGCAATCCCGGTCCCATGAGCGGACAGGACATCACGCTGAACGGGGCGGGCCTGACCGCGCGCGCCACGGGCGCCCTCTGGTGGCCGGCCGAGCGCCTGCTATGCGTCGCCGACCTCCACCTCGGCAAGTCCGAGCGGCTCGCCCGCCGCGGCGGCGCGCTGCTGCCGCCCTACGAGACCGCCGAGACCCTCGACCGGCTCACGGCCTAGATCGGCCGGTTCGCGCCCGCCGTCTTCGTTGCCCTCGGCGACAGCTTCGACGACCTCGGCGCGGCCGAGGCGCTGGCCGAGGCCGACGCCGCGCGGCTGACCGCGCTCGCGGCGGGGCGCGACTGGGTCTGGATCGCCGGCAATCACGACCCGGGCCCGCTCGCCCTGCCCGGGCGGCACCTGGCCGAACTGCGCCGCGGCCCGCTGGTCTTTCGCCATGCCGCCGAGGCGGACGCAGCGCCCGGCGAGGTGTCCGGCCACTGGCATCCCAAGCTGCGCCTCGCCACCCGCGGACGCGCGATCGTGCGCGCCTGCTTCCTGCACGACACGCAGCGGCTGATCCTGCCGGCGTTCGGCGCCTACACCGGCGGGCTGAACGCCGACCACCCGGCGCTGCTCGCGCTGTTCACGCCGCCCGCCCGCGCGATCCTGACCGGCGCGCCCTGCCTCGCCGTCCCGCTCGCCGGGCGCGCCTGACCGATGCAGCCGCGCGATCCCGAGTTCGCCGCCGCTGTCCGCGCGAGCTTCGCCCGGCAGAGCATGATGCGGCTGATAGGCGCTGAGATCCAAACGCTGGCGCCTGGCGCTGGCGCCTGGCGCGGTGACGCTCGCGGCGCCGATCCGGCCCGAGGTCTCGCAGCAGCACGGCTTCGCGCACGCCGGCTTCGCCTGGACGCTCGGCGACAGCGCCGCCGGCTATTCCCCGCTCAGCCTGCTCGGCCCCGGCACGGAGGTGCTGACCGCGGAGATGAAGGTCGACCTGCTCGCGCCGGCCGCCGGCTGATCGTCGCCGCCGCCGAAATCTTTGCCAAGGCGGACGACGCGCGCCGCCATGTCGCGACCATGCTCGACTCGCTGATTGTCGCCGACGCGCCGCATCCGCTCTGGTCACGCGCCGGTCACGCCGCATTGAGCACAACGGTCCGGCGATCCGGGGTCTGGCGATTCGGCCGAGCGCGGTTCGCCGGGCGACGGCGGCCACGACCCGGCGCTGGCGCTCCAGACAGGAGCGATCACGATGGAACTCGTCTACGTCATCTGCAGCCTCGCCACGACCGAGCTCTGCGAGGAGCACGCCGCCGCGGTCTATACCCCCAGTCCGGTGGCCTGCTTCGTCGGGGCCCAGGCCGAGCTTGTCCAGCTCACGCCCGCCGGCTGGCGGGTGGCGCACTGGCGCTGCGTCGCCGCGCAGGCGGACGGCGATCCGGAGCGTGCGACCGTCGCCCTTCTGCCGTTCTGAGGCCTGTCATTGCAGTCGATCAGGCCGTCAGGCCCTCGGGTTCCGGCAGGCCCTCGATGCGGCAGGCCGCCGTCAGCGTATTGGCGAGCAGGCAGGCGATCGTCATCGGCCCGACCCCGCCAGGGACCGGGGTGATCGCGCCCGCGACCTGCGCCGCGGAGGCGAACGCCACGTCGCCGACCAGCCGCGCCGCTCCATCCGGCCCGGCGATGCGGTTGATGCCCACGTCGATCACCGTCGCGCCGGGGCGGATCCACTCCCCGGGGACCATCTCCGGCCGGCCGACGGCGGCGACGAGGATCTCGGCGCGGCGGCACACTGCGGGCAGGTTGCGGGTGCGGGAATGCGCGACCGTCACCGTCGCGCTGTCGCGCAGCAGCAAAGCCGCCATCGGCTTGCCGACGATGTTGGACCGGCCGAGCACGACCGCCTCGCGCCCCGAAAGGTCGCCGAGCCGGTCGCGCAGCAGCATCAGGCAGCCGAGCGGCGTGCAGGGCACGAGGCTCGGCCGGCCGCTCGCCAGCGCGCCGACGTTGATCGGATGGAAGCCATCGACGTCCTTGGCCGGGTCGATGGCGTCGATCACCCGGCCGGGGTCGATGTGCGCGGGCAACGGCAGCTGCACCAGGATGCCGTGAAGGCTCGGGTCGGCGTTGAGCTCGGCGATCAGGGCAAGCAGGTCGGCCTCGGTCACCGACGGCGCGCAGCGGTGCG
>JANOEW010000553.1:0-3541 GCA_031413475.1 Amaricoccus sp. | reverse complement strand
CTTCGCTCGTGGCCTCATCCAGCCGTAGCTTCGACCCAATAACCGGGATCCGAGCAGTCGTGATTCATGCGACGGCGGGCGGGTCTTCCTCCGGCGCGGCGAGCGTCATCATCGACAAAAAGGCCAGATTCCACTGGCTCGTGCCGGACGAGGACGAGCCTGAGCACGGCCAGCTGGTCTGGGCGACGTGCTTCGAATCGCGCGCCGCTTGGCACGTTCGAAACGAGGCGTCGCACCCGGCGATCTGGGGCGGCCGCAATCGGGTAAATCACTATTCGCTCGGGATCGAAGTGGTGAACCGTCAGATCAGCAGCGACCAGTATTCATCCTGGCAGGTGGAGGCCACCGCCAAGATTGTCCGGTACTGCTGGTCGAAATATCCGAATCTCCTTCACGTCGTTAGTCACGCCAAGCTCGACCCCACGAGGCGGACCGATCCAGGAACGAACTTCCCCTGGAGCGAGTTTGAGGACCTGGTACTCAATGGCGCCGAAGAGGCCGTCCCGAACATCGTGCGCTCGGCGCCTCTCCCGAACCGGGCTGAGCGTGCCGACGCGTGCTGCATGGACATGAGGGGACACGCCGCCGCGACAGCTTGAAACGCGAAGTTACATTCGCCGCGCTCAGCCTGGCGGTTGGCATCGCCCTCGCCAGCGCGGCGTTACCCGTGTCGCGACGCTGCATCGGCGACCTCCGCTTCATTGACGCGGTGGTCCACGCAGGCTCGACGGATATCCACTTCGGATGGTCCGACAACGTCGATCTTATCGTCAGGGCCGAAAATGGAACGCCCGACACGACCGGTTTCGATGGCTTCCTGGCCGCTGCTGTCGATGAACCCGCTGCAGCGAACGCAGAGCGAATTGGGCAGTCCTTCTCGCTTTGTTTCGGAGCCGCCGTCGTCGCGATTGCCGAACGCTGATCGCGACTCTTCGGGCTGTTTGCAGAAGACCGAGGCGATCGGCGAGCCTGACCGTTCAGGCCATGTCCGCCTCGGCCCGTTCGGCTAGCGCCTCGACCTCGGCGACGAGGCCTGCCAGCATCGCCGCGGCGGCGTCTTTTTCCTCGCGAAGCGCCTCGACCTCGGCCGGGTTGACCGCGTGCGTAGCCTGCGTCTCCAGCTTCAACGCGTTCGCCGCAAGCATCGCCGATTTCGCCTCGGCGATCCGGGTGCGCTCCTCGGCGTGGCGCAGCCGCTCCTCGAGCGCGGCGTAGCGGTCCTCGAGCGCGGTCGTCGTGTCGGCGAGCATCAGCCCGGCGAGCAGCAGCATCCGTTTTTCGGTCGAGCGGCCGATCGCGTCGGTCACCCGGTTCGCCTCGGTGTCGAGAAGTTGCGCCGCACGGGCGAGCGAGGGCTCCTGCCCCGGCTCGCAGGCCACCTCGAACACGCGGCCGCCGATCTCGATCGTCAGCTCGGGCATGTCAGACCTCCTCGATCAGCGGCTTGAGCTGGGCGATCAGCTCGTCGAGCGCGGCCACGTCCTTGTCGCGCTTGGCGCGCAGCCGCTCGAGTTCCTCCGCGAGCGCAGCGCTCTCGGACTCGAGCGCGCGGATGCGGCCCCGCAGCGCCTCGGTGTCCGGATCCGGCGCCAGCGCCGCGGCGCGCGCGTCGATCGCCGCCCTGAGCCGTCCGACCGCGGTTGCGATACGCACGTCCAATGGGGTGGTCTTGGTCATCGCTTTGCGTTCCCCGCTTCGTCGCGACCGTTTTAGGCAGGCCGTCGGGACAATGCAATCGGCCGAACGCGGCGCGCCGTGCCGACGGCGAACCCTCCCGACCGACGCTCCGCCAGGAGCACGGACGAGGGGTTCACAGGCATATCAATCCGTCTTCGGCCCGGTCTCGCGCAGCACCTGGGCGTAGACGTTGACGATCAGCGCCACCAGCAGGATCAGGCCGCGGATCAGGATCTTGAGGAAACTGTCGATCTGGATGTGGTCGAGGCCGTTGTTCAGGACGCCCAGCACCAGCAGCCCGATGATGGTGTTGCCGATGCCGCCGCGGCCGCCGAACAGGCTGGTGCCGCCGACCACCACCGCGGCGATGGCGTCGAGCAGGAAGGTGTCGAACTGATTCTGCTGCGCCGAGCCGAAATAGGCGACGCCGAGCATCCCCGCGACGCCCGAGCACAACGCCGAAATGATCATCACCGCCGCGATGATCGCGCGCACGTTCACCCCGGAGTATTCCGCCGCCTCGCGGTTGCCGCCAACCATGTAGACGTAGCGGCCAAACCGCGTGTAGGTCAGCACGAAATGCGCGGTCCCGAGGAAGATCAGGCAGACGATGATCGTCCAGCGGATGCCGAAGATCGAGCCCGAGCCGAGATAGGTGACGATCTCGGGGTAGGAATAGGCGATCTGGCCGCGCACCAGCAGCGCCGAGACGCCATTGGCGATCTGCATCACCGCCAGCGTCATGATGAACGACGGGATGCCGATCCGGGTCACGCCGAACGCGGTCAGGCAGCCGAAGGCAAGCGCGGAGAGCAGCGTCAGCACCACCGCGATCGCGCCCGGCAGCGGCACGTTGGCGATGTTCACGTAGTCCGGCTGCAGCGTGAAATAGGCGACGGTGATCCCGATGACGTTGGCGATCGCCGCGACGCTCAGGTCGATCTCGGCGGTCAGGATTACGAAGGTCAGGCCCACCGCGATGATGCCGGTGATCGAGACCTGGCTGAGGATGTTCATCCCGTTCGCGACCGTGAAGAACGACGGGCTCGCGAAGGAGAAGAACAGCACCAGCACCATCAGGGTGAACACCGGCGCGATGTTGCGCAGCTGGTCGGCGATAAAGCGGCGCAGGCCGCCGGCGCCAGGGCGCAGGGGTTCGGTGCTAGCCAAGGTCTGGGCTCCCGTTCAAGGCGCGGTCATGCGGCGGCGAGGAGGTCGGACTTCGCGATCCGCCCGCGGGAGAATTCGCGCGTCGCCGCGCCTTTCTTCATCACCGTCACCCGGTCGGCGAGGGTGAGGATAGTCTCCGGCTCGGTCGAGAGCACCAGGATCGCGACGCCCCGGTCGCGCAAGGATTGCAGGATGCGGATCACGTCCTCCTTGGCGCCAACGTCCATGCCGCGGGTCGGCTCGCTGAGGATCAGCACCTTGGGCAGATGCGTCAGCCACTTCGCCAGCGCGACCTTCTGCTGGTTGCCGCCCGACAGCGACCCTAGCAGCACGCCCGGCTGCGGCGGGCGGATCTGGAGATCCTTCGCATGCGCGGACGCGATCTCGCGCTCGCGCGCGGGGCGCAGCATCACCCGCCCGATCCGGTCGAGGATGGCGATCGAGACATTCTTGTACACCGGCTCGGTGCGGAACAGCATCATCCGCCGGTTCTCCGGCAGGAACGCGATCCCGGCGCGCCGCGCGGCCGCGGTCGAGCGCAACCGCACCGTCCGGCCGTCGAGCTCGACTGTGCCCGCGCGCAGCGGCAGCTTGCCGAACAGCGCGCGCGCCAGCTCAATTTGGCCGCAGCCCATGAAGCCGTAGACGCCGGTGATCTCGCCCGCGCGCAGGCTGATCGAGAACCGGTCGAGCG
>JANOEW010000552.1:0-3065 GCA_031413475.1 Amaricoccus sp. | reverse complement strand
AAAGAACCCCGCGCGGGACTGGCGCGGCGGTCAGCATGAGGACCAGCGGGCGAGGGCGATTTCGTCGGTCTCGCGCGCGTCGACCCAGGCGGCGCCGGCGGTCGTGGTCTCCTTCTTCCAGAAGGGCGCGCGGGACTTGAGGTAGTCCATCAGGAACTCCGCCGCCGCGAAGGCGGCCGCGCGATGCGATGAGGCGGCGGCCACCATCATGATCTGCTCGCCGGCCGCGAGCGGGCCGAAGCGGTGGATGATCAGCGAGGCCTGGAGCGGCCAGCGCGTCTGCGCCTCGGCCTCGATGGCGACCAGCGCCTTTTCGGTCATGGCCGGATAGTGCTCGAGTTCGAAGCCGGTGAGCCGGCCGTCCTGGTCGCGCACCAGTCCGGTGAAGCTGACCAACGCGCCGATGTCGGTGCGCCCGGAGCGCAGCAGGGTCAGTTCGGTCCCGAGGTCGAAATCGGCCGCCTGGACGCGGACGGCCATCAGCCGCCCGTCATCGGCGGGAAGAACGCCACTTCGCGCGCGCCTTGGAGCGGCGTGCGCAAGTCGCGCAGCTCCTGGTCGACGGCGACGCGCACCGCGGCCATGTCGGCGAAGGCGAGGGCGTAGCGCGGCTCGCGCGCCCGCAGCTCGTCGACGAGGTCGGCGACCGTCGCCGCGGCGGTCTCGACCGCCTCGCCCGGCAGGCCGATGCGTTCGCGCACCCAGGCGAAATAGAGCAGGTCGAGCGTCACCGCTTGTGGTCCCGCAAAAAGGGCATCGCCTTCACGAGGTAGTCGTAGCCGGTCATCACCGTCAGCAGGCCCGCGACCCAGATCAGGACCAGCCCGCCGTTCGCCAGCGACCAGGCCATCCAGTCGTGCAGCCAGTAGCTGTGCCAGACCTGGCCATGGCGACGGTCGTATTCGAAGACCGAGGCGAGCAACAGCACCGGGATCGCCACCATCTGCGCGGTGGTCTTCCACTTGGCGAGGTAGGTGACCTCGAGCGTGCCCGCCTTGGCCCCGAGGAATTCGCGCAGGCCGGAGACGAACACCTCGCGCAGCAGGATGAAGGCCACCGGCACGAGGATCAGCGGGTTGATGCCCGAGAGGCCGACGATGACCGAGAGCGCGATCACCACCATCGCCTTGTCGGCGATCGGGTCGAGCATGCGGCCGAAGTTCGATTCCTGGCCCCAGGCGCGGGCGAGGTAGCCGTCGACGTAGTCGGTGAGCGCCGCGAAGACGAACAGCGCGATGGCGAGCCAATCCGCGACGGGTCGGTCGAAGGCGACGAACACCAGCGCGATGCCGGGAGCCGCCGCGAGGCGGAACACCGTCAGGATGTTCGGGATCGTCCAACGCATCGGCGGGCAAGCTCCGCAGTCAGGCTTCGTTCCGACATATACTCCCTCGACCGCCGCCATGGAAGGCGGCGCGGACGCGCTTGGACACCGGTTCGCCTGCGACGAGCCCTAGCCGTCGCCATGGAAGAAGCCATGGATCGCCTCGGCGAGCGCGTCCGAGACGCCCGGCACCGCTCTGAGGTCGGCGAGGCCGGCGCGGGCGACCGCCTTGGCCGAGCCGAAATGCGCCAGCAGCGCGCGTTTGCGTCCGGCGCCGACGCCGGGGATGTCGTCGATCGGGGTGGCGCGGGTCTGCGCCGCCCGCTTCGCGCGATGCGCGCCGATGGCGAAGCGATGCGCCTCGTCGCGCAGACGCTGGACGAAATAGAGCACCGGGTCCTTGTGCCCGAGCGCCATGGGCGGGCGGCCGGGGCGGTGGAACTCCTCGCGGCCGGCGTCGCGGTCGACACCCTTGGCGACGCCGATGATCTCGACGTCCTCGACGCCGAGCTCGGCGAGCGCGGCGGCGGCGGCGGCGACCTGGCCGGCACCGCCGTCGATCAGCACCAGATCCGGCCAGGCGCCGGACTGGCGGTCGGGGTCTTCCTTGATCAGCCGGGCGAAGCGGCGGTCGAGCACCTCGCGCATCATGCCAAGATCGTCGCCGGAGACGAGGCTGTCGGACTTGATGTTGAACTTGCGATACTGGGATTTCAGCAGACCCTCCGGGCCGGCGACGATCATGCCGCCGACGGCGTTCGCGCCCATGATGTGGCTGTTGTCGTAGACCTCGATCCGTTCGGGCGCCGCGTCGAGCCCGAACGCTTCGGCGAGACCCTCGAGCAGCGCCGCCTGGCTGGCGCTTTCGGACATCCGCCGCGCCAGCGCCTCGCGGGCGTTGCGCGCGGCCTGCGCGATCAGCCCCGCCTTTTCGCCGCGCTTCGGCACGGCGAGCTCGACCTTGCGGCCGAGCGCCGCCGTCAGCGCCTCGGACAACAGATCGGGGTTGTCGGGCGGGTGGCTGAGCAGGATCAGCCGCGCCGGGGTCTTGTTGGCGTAGAACTGCGCGAGGAAGGCCTCGAGGATCTCGCCGGCGTCGATCCCGGTCCCGGTGCGGGGAAAATACGCGCGGTTGCCCCAGTTCTGGTTCGCGCGGATGAAGAACACCTGCACGCAGGCCTGGCCGCCCTCCTGGTGCAGCGCGACGACGTCGGCTTCCTCGACGCCGGCGGGATTGACACCCTGGGTCGCCTGCACCGCGGTCAGCGCCCGGATCCGGTCGCGCAGCGCCGCGGCGCGTTCGAACTCCATGGCCGCGCTGGCCGCCGCCATCTGCCGCGCCAGCGTCTCCTGCACGCGGGTCGACCTGCCTGACAGGAACAACGTCGCGTCGTCGATCAGCGCGGCGTAGTCGGCTTCGCCGATCAGACCGGAGCAGGGGGCAGCACAGCGTTTGATCTGGTGCAGCAGGCACGGCCGAGTGCGGCTCTCGAACATCGGGTCCGAGCAGGTGCGCAGCAGGAACGCCTTTTGCAGCTGGTTCACGGTGCGGTTGACCGATCCCGCCGAGGCGAACGGGCCGAAGTAGCGGCCCTTGTCTTTTCTGAGGCCGCGGTGCTTGCGGATCTGCGGAAAGGGATGGTCGCCGGTGAGCAGGATCGAGGGAAAGCTCTTGTCGTCGCGCAGCAGCACGTTGATGCGCGGCTTGAGCTGCTTGATCAGGTTCTGCTCGAGCAGCAGC
>JANOEW010000551.1:0-4949 GCA_031413475.1 Amaricoccus sp. | reverse complement strand
AGCCACACCTTCGTCGTTGGCGGCTCAGGGACTGTGACGCTGAGCGTCGTCCCGAGCTTCCTTCCCTCAACAGGGCTGCCCCCTGGGATCACGCTGAGCGGTTTCCAGCTCGTTGGGACGCCAACGACGCCCGGGAGTTGGACGGCCACGGTGAGGGCCTCGAACGGTGTCGTGCCCAATGCCGAACTGACGTTCACGATTGAGATCCTCGGTCCGCCAAGGATCGACCGCTTACACCATCGATGCCCGCCCGATTGCAAGCGTCATCGTCGCCGCGGTTCGGCGCACGCGGTCCGGGGTCGGGGGCCGCGCCGCGCCGGCCCGCGCCGGTCATTTCGGCAGCAGCGCCCAATAGTCGAGCTCGAGCAGCACGTGAGGCAGATGCTTGCCGTCGGCCCCGCGCAGATCGAAGCCGTGCGCGCCCGCGTGCGTGGCGACGAGCCGCAGACGCAGCGCGCCGATCCCGGGCGCTGTCGTGTCGGCCGCATCGAGGACCTCGGACCAGGCGGAGATCGTGTCGCCGGCGAAGCAGGGGTTGGCGTGCGAGCCCGCGTTGATCGCGACGATGCATTGTGCGTTGGCGAGACCGTTGAACGACAGTGCGCGCGCGAGGCTGATGACGTGGCCGCCGTAGACCAGCAGCCGGCCGTCGGGACGCGCGGTCTTATCGAAATGCACCTTGGAGGTGTTCTGCCAGAGCCGGGTGATGGTCATGTGCTCGGCCTCCTCGACGGTCATCCGGTCGAGATGGTCGATTCGCTCGCCGACGGCGTAGTCGCTCCAGCGGTGCGGCTCGCCGGCGAGGCCGAAGTCGTAGGCGGTGAAGTCGAGGCCCGGAGGCACGACCAGTTCCGCCGGGGAAACCGAGGCGGCCAGCGTTGGGATCAGCGCCTCGGGCGCCGCGGCCGCCTCGACGCGCTTTCGCACCATCACCCAGCGGACATAGCTCAGCACCGCCTCGCCGCGCTGGTTTCGCCCGGTCGAGCGCACCCAGACCACGCCGGAGCGGCGGTTGGAGTTCTCCTTGAGACCGATCACCTCGGAGGTGGAGGTGATCGTGTCGCCCGGGTAGACCGGGGCGAGAAAGCGCGCTTCGGCATAACCGAGGTTCGCCACGGCGTTGAGCGAGACGTCCGGCACGGTCTTGCCGAACACGATGTGGAAGGCGGCCAGATCTTCGATCGGACTCGCCGGCAGGCCGCAGGCGCGCGCGAACTCGTCCGAGGAATAGAGCGCGAATCGCGACGGATAGAGCGCGGTGTAGAACGCCCGGTCACCCTCGGTCACCGTGCGGGGGACCGCGTGGGCGATGGTCTGGCCGAGCCGATAGTCCTCGAAGAAATTTCCCGCGCGGGTCTTGGACATCGCGGCCCCTAGAGATCGCCGAGCTCGAGCGTCGGGGCGTAGGCAAGGTCGACCTCCTTCACCACCGCCTGACCGCAGCGCATGACGCCGGCCGCGGCGTCGAAGGCGTAGGTCGGGCCGCCGTGCAGCGACCAGCCGGTGGCGAGCGCCCGGGTGACCTTGTGGCAGAAGGCCGAGGTGTCCTGGTCGGTGAGAAAACGATAGGCGAGCATGGCTCTCATCCGGGGAATGGCCAGACGCCGAGCCAGGCGTGCACGCCGGCGATCACCGCGAAGGTCACGAGCGTTATCGCGATCAGGCGAAGGTCGCCGGCGGATGTCCCGGGCGCGGGCCGGACCCAGGCGCCGTCGCGGGCGTTGATCAGGGCCATTTCGGCGAGCGCCCAGACCCCGAGGCCGCCGAACAGCAGAAGGGACGCAAGATCGCCGTTCACCAGCAGATGGGCTGCGGCCCAGATCACCACTGACAGCAGCATCGGGTGGCGCAGCCAGGACCGGGAACGGCCCTTCGACATGCTCAGGCCGAAGACCCCGACGGCGATCAGCATCATCAGGTTGTTGAGATGCACGGTCCAGGCGGGCGGCGTCCAGACCGCCACGAAGGGCGCGGCGCGGTAGCCGAGGATCATCAGCACCAGGCCGAGCGCGATCAGGGCCGCGAAGACGCCTTTGGCCGGGCCGGTCCCGAGGCGGGCGCCTAGTTCGGCGCGGGGTCCGGGCGCGACCGCCTTGAAGGCGTGGGCCGCGGTCCAGACCAGCAGGCCGAGCACGAGCAGGGTCATCGCGCGGCCCGCATCAGTGGCGGCGGCGCGGTCTCCCGGGCGGCGATGACGGCGGCGCGGGCCAGCAGACGGCGGGCCATGGCGACGTGCAGGTTCTCGACGATGCGGCCGTGCAGCACGGCGACGCCGTCGCCGCGCGCCTGCGCCGCGTCGAAGGCGGCGACCTGCGCCTCGGCGAGCGCGACCTCGGCGGGCGTCGGCGCGAAGGCGGCGTTCGCCACGGCAATCTGGTCGGGATGGATCAGGGTGCGGCCGTCGAACCCGAACTCGCGGCTCTGGGCGCAGGCGGCCGCGAAGCCCTCGAGGTCGCGGAAGGCGTTGTAAACGCCGTCGACGGCGAACAGCCCCTCGGCGCGCGCGGCAAGCAGGCAGAGGCCGAGGCTGGGCAGGAGCGGCGCGCGGTCGGGGGTCTGCGCCGCGCGAAGGTCCTTGGCGAGGTCGTTGGTGCCCATCACGAATCCCTCGAGGCGGGGATGGCTCGCCGCGATCGCGGCGGCGTTCAGCACCGCGCGGGGCGTCTCCATCATCGCCCAGATCCGGGTGGCGGCAGGGGCGTCCCGATCGTCCAGCAGCGCGGCGACACGCAGGATATCGGCCGCAGTTTCGATCTTGGGCAGCAGCACCGCGTCGGGTCGCGCCGCCGCGACGACGGCGAGATCCTCGGCGCCCCAGGCGGTGTCGAGCGCATTGATCCGGACGAGCAGCCGGCGCGCGCCGTAGCCGCCCGCACGCAGCGTCTCGGCCACCAGCACCCGGGCGTGTGGCTTTTCCTCCGGCAGCACCGCGTCTTCGAGGTCGAGGATCAGCGCGTCGGCGGGCAGATCGCGGGCCTTTTCCATCGCCCTCGGCTTGGAGCCGGGCATGTAGAGAACCGATCGGTAGGGCTGGTCGCCAGGCTCCATGGTCCACGCGTCCCTGTTGCAGCGCAACAAAGCTACGCCCGAGCGCGCGCGGAACACAAGCCCGAAAGCGGCGGCCCGAAAGCGGCGGCCCGAAAGCGGCGACCCGAAAGCGGCGGGAATGTTGCGCGTCTGCGAGCGGCGCCGCGCGGGCCGTTAACTTCATCTTGGTTAATGGGACGCAGTTTGAGCGTCAGTTCGGGACGGCCGCCGTTGCGAGGGGCGACCGAAGCCCGGCGAGATGACCGCAACCCCTGCGGGAGCCGGCCGCGTCTCCCGCCCCAGGACAAGGACGCCGACCCGATGCCGACCTCCCCTGCCATGATCCGCGCCGTCGCCGCTCTCGGGCTCGCCGTCGCCGCGCCCCAGACCGCGCCGGCCCAGACCGCCCGCGCCTGCGCCGAGCGCACCCAGGTCATCGAGCGCCTCGCCGAGCGCTACGGCGAGACGCTCCAGAGCCTGGGCATGCATTCCAACAATGGCCTGCTCGAGGTCTACGCCTCGGAGGCGACCGGCACCTGGACCATTCTCGTCACCAGCCCCGACGGCACCGCCTGCCTGATCGCCGCCGGGCAGATGTGGGAAGCGGACGCCGCGCCGACGACCAAGCCCGGCAAGGACGCCTGACGGCAAGGCCGCCCGAGCGGGGCGGCCGCCCCGACCCGCAGGCGGTCGCCTCAGGGCAGCCGGCTCGGCTGGGCGCCTTCCGCCGCCCGATCCGACCTGGCTTGCTTTGTGCAGCGCGAACGGCTAGCGACAACCCCGTTTTGCACCTCAACGGGAGAGACGGGCAAATGGCTAGGCCGAAGATCGCGCTGATCGGGGCGGGGCAGATCGGGGGCACGCTCGCCCACCTCGTGGCGCTCAAGGAGCTCGGCGACGTCGTCCTGTTCGACATCGCCGAGGGCGTGCCGCAGGGCAAGGCGCTCGACATCGCCCAGAGCGGCCCGGTGGCCGGCTTCGACGCCAACCTCCGGGGCGCGAACGACTACGCCGAGATCGCCGGCGCCGACGTCTGCATCGTCACCGCCGGGGTGCCGCGCAAACCAGGCATGAGCCGCGACGATCTGCTCGTCATCAACCTAAAGGTGATGAAATCGGTGGGGGAGGGGATCGCCGCGCACGCCCCGGACGCCTTCGTCATCTGCATCACCAATCCGCTCGACGCCATGGTCTGGGCGCTGCGCCAGTTCTCCCGTCTGCCGCACGCCAAGGTCTGCGGCATGGCCGGTGTGCTCGACAGCGCGCGGTTCCGATATTTCCTCGCCGAGGAATTCGGGGTCTCGGTCAAAGACGTGAGCGCGTTCGTGCTCGGGGGCCACGGCGACACCATGGTGCCGCTGACGCGCTATTCCACGGTCGCGGGGATCCCGCTGCCCGATCTGGTGGCCATGGGCTGGACCAGCCAGGAAAAGCTCGACGCCATCGTGCAGCGCACCCGCGACGGCGGGGCCGAGATCGTCGGCCTGCTGAAGACCGGCTCGGCGTTCTACGCCCCGGCGACCGCGGCGATCGAGATGGCCGAGGCGTATCTGAAGGACCAGAAGCGGGTGCTGCCCTGTGCGGCGCACATCGACAAGCAGTATGGCCTCAGCGACATGTATGTGGGCGTGCCCACGGTGATCGGGGCCGGCGGGGTCGAGCGGGTGGTCGAGATCACCCTGAACAAGGCCGAGAGGGCGATGTTCGACAAGTCGGTCGAGGCGGTGAAGGGCCTGGTCGAGGCCTGCAAGGCGATCGACGCGACCCTGGCCTGAGGCAGGCCGCCGCTTCGTTCTCGGGCCGCAGCGGCGGTCGCCCGCGGACGCCGGCCGCGCCGCTCAGACCGTCGCGGCCGCGGCTGCGGCGAGGAGCGCGTAGTCTTCGGCGTAAAAGTCCCTGACGATCCGTCGCGTCGACTCCGC
>JANOEW010000550.1:0-2337 GCA_031413475.1 Amaricoccus sp. | reverse complement strand
CAAGAATGTACGAGAAATATGACAGAGAAACGCATAACGGTAGGTGATAAGACCCTCGGCGGTGAGGACGTTTTTGTCATTGCCGAGATCGGAACCGGATTGATCGCCGCGCGACGGCAGGGCGCGTCGATCTACTACAGCCTTGCACTCCGCGAGGTGGGCCTGCTGGTGAACTTCCTCGTCAACGACTGCTGCCGCGGGCGGCCGGAGCTGTGCGCGCCACTCGACGCGCATTCCCTCGGCCGCCTCAAGCCTGGAGAGACCCTGATGCCCGATCGTCGCTTCGGCGTCCTCTTCATCTGCGTCGGGAACTCCGCCCGATCGATCATGGCCGAAGCCATCCTCGGCAAACTCGGCGCCGGGAAGTTCCAGGCTTTCTCGGCCGGCACGCGACCCTTTTCGGAACCCAACCGTTTCTCTCTGGAAATACTGGAACACAACGACCACGACGTTGGCGGTTTGCGGGCGAAGAACGTGGGCGAATTCCAGGGCGCCGACGGACCGAAATTCGACTTCGTATTCACGCTCTGCGACGAGGCGGCCAACGAGGACTGCCCGCCCTGGGAAGGCCAGCCGATGACGGCGCATTGGGGCTTGCCCGATCCGGTTCGAGTGACGGGAAACGAAGCCGAGCGCGCCCTCGCCTTCAAGAACATCTACCGCTCACTACACCGGCGGCTGCTGGCGTTCGTGGCGCTGCCCATCGATAGGCTGGACCGAATTTCGCTGCAACGCCGGCTCGACGAACTCGGACGCGAATCGTCATCGACCTTCGCCTCCCAGTAATCCGCCTTCGGGTCAGTGAAGACTGTCGAGCACGCACACCTGGAGGGCGCTGATGACCCGGATTGGAATCAACGGACTTGGCCGCATTGGCAAGCTCGTTCTCCGCGCCTTCGTGGAGGAGGGTGCACCCTGCGAGATCGTGCTCCTGAACGATCCCGTCGGCGACCCGTCGGTCCACGCGCATCTGCTTGAACTCGACAGCGTGCACGGGCGATGGCCCGCCGCTTTCGCCCACGATGCGGACGGTCTCAGTGTCAACGGCCGGCGGATGCGATTGACTAACGCCAGCGCGATCGGGGATCTGCCGCTGACCGAACTCGGCGTGGATCTGGTGGTCGATTGCACCGGCGTCTTCAAGACCGTCGCAAAGACCCAGGCCTATTTCGACGCGGGCGTCGCCAAGGTCGTGGTCTCGTCTCCGATCAAGGAGGCGCCGGCGCTGAACCTCGTCTACGGGGTCAACCACGACCTCTACGACCCCGCCGTCCACCACCTCGTCACCGCGGCGAGCTGCACGACGAACTGCCTCGCCCCCGTGGTCAAGGTGCTCCACGAAGCGATCGGCATCCGCCACGGCTCGATCACCACCGTGCACGACGTCACCAACACCCAGGTCATCGCTGACCGCCCGGCCAAGGACCTGCGGCGCGCCCGCTCGGCGCTCCTGAACCTGATCCCGACCACCACCGGCTCGGCCACCGCCATCGCGCTCATCTACCCTGAACTCAAGGGCCGGCTGAACGGCCAGGCGATCCGGGTGCCGCTGCTCAACGCCTCGCTCACCGACTGCGTCTTCGAGATGGAGCGCGCGACCACCGTCGAGGAAGTCAACGGCTTCTTTGCCGCCTGGGCCGAGGGGGCGCTGAAGGGCATCCTCGGCTTCGAGACCCGACCGCTCGTCTCGACCGACTACCTCAACGATCCGCGCTCGGCGATCGTCGACGGGCCGTCGACGATGGTGGTGAACGGCACCCAGGTGAAGGTCTTTGCCTGGTACGACAACGAATGGGGCTACGCATGGCGCCTCGCCGACGTTGTGCGGCTGGTAGCCGGGGCGATGTGATGGTCGAGCTCCCTAACGCCCGCCCGCAGGGGCTCGCCGCATACGCCACGGTCACGGGGGCCTACTGGGCCTTCATGCTGACGGACGGGGCGCTGAGGATGCTCGTGCTCCTGCATTTCAATGCCCTAGGCTTCACCCCGATGCAGCTCGCCTATCTCTTCCTGTTTTACGAAATCGCCGGGATCGTGACCAACCTCTCGGCCGGCTGGATCGCCGCGCGCTTCGGGCTGACCTCGACGCTCTATGCCGGGCTCGCGCTGCAGATCGCCGCGTTGGTCGCGCTGACGCAGCTCGACACGGCCTGGGCAGTGCCCGTTTCGGTCGCCTTCGTGATGGCGGTGCAGGGCGTCTCAGGGGTGGCAAAGGACCTGGCCAAGATGAGCTCGAAGAGCGCGGTCAAAATCCTCGCTCCCGCCGGCCGCCAGGGCGCCCTTTTCCGCTGGGTGGCGCTGCTGACCGGATCGAAGAACGCGGTCAAGGGCTTCGGC
>JANOEW010000549.1:0-2247 GCA_031413475.1 Amaricoccus sp. | reverse complement strand
CGAGCCAGGCGAGCAGCGCGAGCGCGGCGGCGAGACCCGCCGCGGCGCCTGCCAGCCCGGAGCGCGCCGCGACCATGCCGCCGCCGAATTCGGGCGGGGTCGCGAAGCCGGGGAAGGCGCCCGCGGCAGTGAAGCCCGCCGGCGCGAGGCCGGCGTCGGCGAGAAAGTCGCGCGCCTCCGACAGGGTCGTTCGCGAGACGGCGGCGGCGGCGCGCAGGCCATCAGGACCCTTGGGGCCGATGCGAACGCTCAGATCGGTCGCCTCGGTCCCGAGGGCCGCTGCGGCGGCTTCGCCGGCCGCACGGGCGAAGTCGGGGCCGGAAACCCGGCCGCGCCAGACCTCGTTTTCGGGAAGGACCGCCGTGAGCCGCCCGCGGCTGCGGGCGATCTCGGCCGCGACCGCGTGCAACGCGCTGGACGGCTCGGCCGCGTCGAGCGCGACGCATACCGGCGGCGCGCCGGCGCGGTCGATCGAAAGTATCGGAAAATCGAAAAGCAGCCGGTACTCCGGCCCGCCCGTGCCTGTCCTGCTCATGTTCGTCCCGATCTTTGTCGGTTGTCTGCTCGATAGTCAGCATAACCGATCCTCGACGGTCGCGCCAGCATTGCGTGCGGCCTTCACGCAAGTTTCGGTTGAACCGCGCCCGACCCTGCGGCACATGTTGCGCCGTTACGGCAGATAAGAGGTCCAGAATGCGCTCGATGCTCGTTTCGTTGACCGTGATCGCGCTGGCCTTCGCTTCGGCCGGCTTCGCGCAGGAGGCGCCGCGTCGGCTGGTCGTTACCGGCGAGGCGCGGGTCGAGGCGGCCCCGGACCTCGCGACCTTTACCGCGGGCGTGCAGTCCGAGGCGTTGCAGGCGGCCGAGGCGCTGGCGGCCACGGGTGCGGCGATGCAGGCGGTGTTCGCGGCGCTCGAGGCCGCGGGGGTGGCGGCCGAGGACATGCAGACAAGCCAGCTCGGCGTCGATCCGATGTGGGAGGACGCCGGCGACGGGCGGCAGCCGCGGGTGCGCGGCTATTCGGCCTCGAACCTGGTGACGGTGCGGGTGCGCGACGTCGGCCGGCTCGGCGGGCTGATCGACGCGGTGGGCGCGGCCGGGGCGAACCGCGTCTACGGCATCGCCTTCGAGCTCTCCGAGCCGAAAGCGGCGCTCGACGATGCGCGGCGGCGGGCGGTGGCGGACGCGCGGGCGCGGGCCGAGCTGCTGGCGGATGCCGCTGGCGTGACGCTCGGGCCGGTGCTGTCGATCCGCGAGGGCGGCGACGCCGGGCCCGGGCCGATGATGGCTCGCGCCGAGGTGGCGATGGACATGCCGGTGGCCGCGGGCGTGGTCGGGATCGAGGCGCGGGTCGAGATCGTCTACGGGATCGAGTGACGCGGTTCCCGGCGGATCGGCCCTTGCCCGGGCGGGAGGAAAATTCGTTCGCGTTAACAGAGATTTGCGGCATGCACGTCGCGTGCACAACCCATGCACGACCCATATGCATAGCAAAACCGTCGGGATTGAAGGCTTAACGCGGCGGGGAGGGCCGTTCCTCCGGAGCCCAGGACGCTTGCCAACGCGACAGGTTCGGGTGTCGCGCCCTGGAGGCCTGTTTGGATGCAATCTTCGAGTCAGCAGGTCGCCTCGACCCGCTTCGAAATTGCTGTAAAAGGGCGTACTCATGAATGGCCGGGGCCAATGAGCTACCCCGAAACGTCCGCTCTCGGCCCGATCCTACCGGTCATCCGGAGCGCAACCAATGACTGCATCGAAACCCAATTTGGTTCTGAGAGCCTAGGCGCCCGCCGCCCGATGGGACGGCGGGCAACCGGTGCGGTCGTGTGGTGTGATCACCTCTTCAACCGGCGGCGGTTTTGCGCGACAGATGCGTGCGCAACCTAATGCGGCTGGTGTTCACAGGTGACGCTGGCGTTGAAGGGCATCAGGGTCCCCGCCGGGTTGTTGCGGAACAGCCAGACATGCTGGTCCATGTGCGGGGCAAAGCCATGCGCCTCGTCGCCGGGCGTCTCCGGATCGTCCGCCATGTGATCCCACGTCCTGCCGTTGAGGACCAGTTCGGCGTTGCCGGCCTCCATCCAGGCCTTCTCGAACACAAGGTTCTCGACCGCGACGAGCGTGAGCGAGCCGTCCGCCTGCGGCTCGTAGATCAGGATCGCCGGGCGCATCCAATCGGTATGCGTACCCACCCCGTCGACCCGCGGCTCCGTCGCAGTGACCTGGAGCAGTTCGGGATGAATGTAG
>JANOEW010000548.1:0-1505 GCA_031413475.1 Amaricoccus sp. | reverse complement strand
GCGCCGCACTCCGCATCGGCGTCTTCCTCGGCGCCCTCCTTGGTGCGGGCAGCGACGCGGCGATCGCGCAACCCGCCCCGCCCGGCGTAAGCGACGCCTGGCCTGACCGCCCGGTCCGCATGATCACCACGGGCGCCCCTGGCACAGGCGTCGATCTCGGCGCGCGGCTGCTGGCGGAGGGGCTGTCCCGCCGCTTTGGCCAGCCTTTCGTGGTCGAGAACCGCGCCGGCGCCGACGGCATCCTGGCGGCCGAGGCCCATGCCCGCGCCCGGCCCGGCGAAAGCCTGTTGTTCAGCTTCCCCGCCGTCGCCGCGGTGACGCCCTTCCTGCACGACCGGCTGCCGTACGACCCGGAGGCGGACCTGGTCCCCGTCGCCTCCGCGGTGGCGGAATTTCACGCCTTCGTGGTGCCCGCTTCGCTGCCTGTGACCGATCTCGCGGGGCTGGTCGCGCTTGCGGCCGAACGCCCCGGGCGTTTGAACTGGTACGGCGCGGTTGGGCTGCCCTACCTCACCTTCCGCCTGTTCCTGCGCGACCGTGGCGTGGACATGGCCTTCGTATCCTACCGCAGCATCGTGCCCGCCATGCTCGACCTCGGCGCCGACCGTATTCAACTCGTGTTTGGGCCTGTGTCCACCGCCGTCGGGCTGATCGGCGAGGGCAGGGTGCGCGCCCTGGCGGTCGCGGGACATGCACGCGGCCCCGGCCTGCCGGAGGTTCCGACCGTGGCCGAGGCGGGCTTTCCCGAACTGCGCGCGGAAGCGGTCTACGGCGTGTTCGGCTGGCGCGGCATGGCCGATGCGACGCGTGAGCGATTGGCGGCCGAGATACGCGCAGTGGTGGCCGAACCCGCGATCGTCGAACGCCTTCGCGCAGCAGGCGCGCTGCCGCGGCCCGGTACCCCGGCCGAGTTCGCCGCGATCGTCGCCGACGTGCGCGCGCGTGCGTCCGACGCGGTTCGCGCCTTCGGCAGCGTGCGTTCGCCGAATTGACGCCGGGCGCGGTGGGACCACGCGCGTGACGCGGCGACCTGCGCGGATTGTCGGCGCGATGATGCAGGGCGGCGGCAACATGCCGCTGATCCTGCCGGTGTTGGCCGAGCTCGTCGCGCGCGGCCATGTCGTGCGGGTCGTGGTCGGGCCAGGCATCCGACCGTCCCGCGTGCCGGTCGGCGCCGAGCTGCTTCGCCGCCTGGCTGAGGCCGGGGTCGAGGCCCTGACGTTCCCGGCGCCCAGGCCGCATCCGCTGGACAATGCGCCACCCGTTCGCGGCCTCGTCGGGGGCTGGACCCCCGGCCCCTTCCGCCGCGCGCCCACCGATGCGCGGGCGTGGCTGTGGGCGCCGGCCTGGGCCGAGGCCATGGCGGCGGAACTGCGGCGCGGGCCGGTCGATTCAATCCGGCGCCAGACGCTCGCTTGGAAGCGCGGTGGCAAATCCGGTGCTGGACGTGATTCGCGGAGCAGCGCGGCGAGGCGATCATCCGCGGGATTGGTTTGCTGTGGATT
>JANOEW010000547.1:0-6970 GCA_031413475.1 Amaricoccus sp. | reverse complement strand
CGACAGTTGGAATGTGCCCACGTCGGCAGCGGGCTGTTAGCGTTGCACTACATCAACGGGCACTTCCTATCCGTCTGTATTTCCCTCGCCCGTCAGCGATCACAGGCTGCAACCTACTTCGAAGTACCCTTGCCGACTCTGAAGTACTATCTACGCAACCTTCGTCCCGTTGGGCAGCGCCGCCAGATTAGTTCCCGATCCGGTCGCCATTCCGAACGGACCCGTCGCGGAGGACGGGGGTGGTAGCGAATTCACGGAGGGCTTGGTCGGAATATTGCTCGACAAGGAAGTGCTGAGAGGCTTGGGCTTCGCCCAACTAAGCCAGCCCATACCCGGTCCCGTGCTCTTGCATCCGCTCGACAGCAGGCATGGCAAGCACAAAATTCCGGCATTAATCCAAGTTCGATGCGACAAGAAGACTCGCATGGATACTCGTCCTTCCTTGAACAAGTGGGAGACTCTTCGTGCGGAAACCTGCCGACACAAAAATGCCTCAGCCGTGGTATCGTTTGAATCGTCACCGTGGTTACGACAAGTGGGGTGACTTTTCCTGTTAATGGTTCTATTCGGCAGGAACTGCCAGGATAGGACAACCAAACTGATAAGATTTTCCGCTTTTGACGATTGTCCGCCAAAACGGCGCGAATCATAGGAATGTCTCGATCCAACGTCAATCGCAAACGAGAACTGGCTGGTCGCCGGGCGACTTTCGGGTACGTTTCCCCACCACAACCTGTGCGTAAATAGTCTCGATTTCGTCGATCTGTCTGGCGGGATCGTATTTCTCGCGAACTCGCTGCCAACCTTGTTCTCCGCCGGATCGAGCGTGCCGATCCGCACCCCGCCTTCGCCCACCGCCCAGTCGGGCAGCAGGTCCAGCGCGGCGTTCAGACCGTTGATGAAGCCATTGATCCGCTCGACCACACCGTTCAGCATCGCCTCGACGCCCGAGATCAGCCCGTTCGCCGCCTGGAAGGCGAAATCACCGATGGCACCAGGCAGACTGCCCCAGATTGCCACCGCGGCGTCATAGGCTCCCTGGAAGATCGCCGCCGTCCGGTCGCCGAAGCTGACCACGCCCGCGATGGTGCCTTCGAGCGCCGACAGCCCGGCCGCCTTCAGCCCTTCCCAGCCCGCGGCCATGCGGGCGAGCGCGGCGTCGAGCGCCAATCCCATTCGGGACCAGGCCTCGGATGCCAGATCGCCGAGCAGGCGGCACGCCTCGCCAACGCCGCCGACCCGGGCGACGAGTTGGGAGAACTGATAGACCAGCTCGCCCGCGCCGACGATCAGCGCGCCGATCCCGGTGCGGATCAGCGCCCCGCGCAGGAAGACCAGCGCCGTAGCAAGCCCGCGCACCGACAGAGCTGCGACAGCGAGCCCCGCCACCCAACGGCCCGCCATGAAGGCGGCGAAGGTCGCGGCATAGGTTGCGAGCCGCCCAATGTTGTCGAAAAGCGCCGTGATCGCGCCTCCGATGGGGCCCGTGCCCCGCGCCATGTCGGCCAGCGCGTTCGCCACAGTCTCCAGCGCCGGGGCAACGGCGGCGGTCAGACGATTGGTCAGGCCGAGCCAGATCAGGCTGAGCTTGGCGATGGCGTCGCCGGTGCGTTCGATCTGCGCCGCGTCGGTTGCGCTGACCGCCACCCCGAAATCCTGCACGTCCTGTGCGGCTTCCCGCAAGGTGGCAGCATCGATGCGCAGAAAGGCCAGTGCGGCGCGGTCGCCGAACAGGTCCGAGGCCACGGCGGCGCGTTCGGCCTCGGGCACATAGCGCGCCAGGGCGTCCTGGATGGCGGCGATGCGCTGATCCAAGGGCAGCGCCTGCAGTTCGGCGGCCGTGAGGTTCAGGCGCTGCAGCGCGTCCACCGCGGAGCCCGATCCGGCTGCGGCTCCCGACAGCCGCGTGGTCAGCTTCTTTGTGGCCTGTTCGATCTCGCCCATCGAGACACCGGCCAGTTCCCCAGCCCATGTCAGCACCTGCAGGCTCTCGACAGTGGTCTTGAGCGAGGCGGCCATGTCGGCCTGCGCGCCGATCACGTCCAGCCCCGAGCGGACCATTGCGACGCCCGCCGCCGCGGCGGCGGCGGTCACCGCGGCAAGCGCGATCCCGGCCTTGCGGGCGAAGCTGCCAAGCCGGGCATTGGCCAGTTCCATCTCGGAGGACAAACGGCCAAAGCCGCGCGACCCCGCCTCGCCGATGCCTTCCAGTTCGGCGCGGACCTGACGGCCGCCCTCCGCGACCAGGCGGACGCTGACCCTTTTCTCAGCCATGGCCATCTCCGATCCGTTCGTTTGAGCTACGCACCATTACCGCCTCGATCTCGGGCAGCAGTTCGGCGACGATCAGGTTGTCGACGCCGAGGGCCCGGGCCATGGCGAGCGCCGCGCCCATGTCCCAGCCGATCACCGCGCCGGGGAGCACGCGGAGCTGGCCGCCGAGGCGGCCGACGAGATCCCAGACCTGCCAACCCTCTGGGGTCTCCGGACGGTTCAGCCGCGCCGGGCAGTCCGGGCAGGCTTGCGCGCAGGCTTGGCAGTAGCGGTCGCCCCCACCGAAGGACCATTCGGCGAGAGCGCGGAGGCGTTTTTTTCCTGCTCCAGCAGCAGACCCTTCGAGACGTAGGTCAGCTGGTAGGCCTCGAAGATCGGCCAGACGTCGAGCAGTGCGTTGATGGCCTGGGGGTTGGGGTCGATCGGGTTGCCGTCGGCGTCGCCGATGCCGTCCCAGGCCAGCACCGCCCGCCGCGCGAGTGCCTTGGCGAAGGCGACGGCGCGCTCCTCGTCGGAAGCCTCCACGGGCACCGCCTCGACGGCGGGGTCGCTACGAGTCGCCACCATCAGGGCAGTGGTCAGCGGGCGCAGCTGCACCCGGACGCCGGGGGCGAGGTCATGCCAGCGTGGCGCGTTCGTCAGGTCGAGCGTCAGCATCAATACGTCTCCACGTCGTTCACGAGGGTTGCGGTGCACATCCGGCCGACCACGCTGTCGCGGGCGGCTTGCCAGTCGAAGGTGGCCTGCACGCCCTGCGGCCCGGAGATTTCGATGCGCGGGCGCGGCAGATAGACGGCGTGCACGGTGAAGGTGAAGCTCTCGCCCGAGGGCAGGACGTAGGCGAATTCCATCTCGCAGGCCTCGCCGTTGATCGCCTGCGTCACCAGCGTCTGGTCGGCGAAGCGCACCTCGATCCGGCCGGTCAGCGCGGCGATGGAGGGGTCCGCCCCGTCGATGCGCCCGTCCGAGCGAATGGTCTCGATCCGGTCGAGATTGTTGGCATAGGTGATCTCGGCGGAGACCACGTTGCCGAGCGCGGACCCGTTGCGCGTGATCGCCCCGTTGAAATGCCCGAACCGCTTCAACCCCAGCGCGGCCGGCGTTCCGGCGCTGGTCGTCGTGCTCACCATCTCGCCCTGCGCCACCAGCCGCGCCGTGGCGGTCAGCAGGCCAGAACGCTGCATCTGCCAGGTGATCTGGTCGAGCACGCAGCCGGAATACATCGCATAGCGCGGCACCTCGGGCATGCCGGTTTCGATCGACATGCTGGGCAGCGTCCAGGACCCCGACTGGAACTCGTGGCTGTACGGAGCGTCCGCGCCGGTTGTCGTCGGCGCGCCGAAAGCCGCCTTCAGCCAGAAGCCAAAGGCTTCCGCATCGAGCGGCACCACGACATCGCCATCCGCCGTCACCGCATCCTTGATCGGCGCCAGCGGATCGCGGCCGTAGCCGAGAAGCTCAGAGTTCAGCAGCGGCTGCTCCGCCCCGAGCGAGGTGCTGGCGAAGGGCATGCGGGTGAAGCCGCTGGCGGGCGGCGTTCCATAGGTCGTCTCGAACGCAAGCGCCATCAGCGCCCGCGCCCCCTGGGCTCGTGCCATGGTGTTCTCCTCGGGTTGTCGGGATCAGCCGAGCGGATCGGCCGTGGAATAGTGCAGAACGACCGGGATCACGGCGGCCTTCAGGCTGGCCGCGCCCTCGACCGGCAGATCGACCGGGCGCGGGGCTTCCGCCTCGACCCAATCGCAGAACCCGCCCAACGTGCGGTCAGCGGCAAGCGTCGAGCCGATGCTGGCGGTCAACGTGTCGAAGGCAGCGTCACGGTCGGCACCCTGCACGACGGCTTCGATCTCGGCGCGGTGCTGGTAGTGATAGGCGAGTGGCGACAGCGTGACCTCCGGCTCTCCCGGCTCTCCCGGCTCGCCGTCGCGCAGGATCAGCAGGCCGTTGGAGGGCACGCGCTCGGGCAGCACGTCGCCGCGCAGCGCGGTTGCGGGCAGCGCCGAAAGCCGCGCGTGCAGCGCGGCGAGGATGGTTTCGCGGGGAGTGGGCATCTTTCGGTTCTCAGGCTAAGCTTCGGCAATGGATGAGGTTGCTTTCGGTAGTCTCAACTGAATTCAAGGGCTGTGCAGCATCGTGACTGAGGGATCGAACAAAGAGGAAGCGCCTAAGGACTCGGAAGCTCCTAAAATCATCAAACACATCAATTGGCTTCTCCAAAATTGGAGGAAGTCGCTACTTCCCGTTGCGATTGCGTGCTTGATCATAGCGATTCCATTTGCATGGGCTTTCAAATCACAAATCCAACAACTCATTTTCCCAACACAGGAAATTGGACAATTCCAGATTGTTTTCGAGAACCGTACTAACGAGCCATTCAGAGTCAGCGATCGCGCAGAACTCTATGTCTGCGCTCCCTATGTTCCCGGAACTAATAAGCGCATTGAATCTGGATTGCTTGGAATTCCTGATGTCTTTTCCGTGGAGTTGGCTCCTGGGCAAACGTCTACATTTACAGCGATACTCGCCAACGAACCGAAATGGATCCCTCTTGTCGATGCAGGTGACACTTTCGTCCAAGTATTGTTCAGCGCCTCACCTCATCCTATCGGCCAAGAGTTTGTTCTCGAAAGAAGCCTTTTCGAGAATGGAATGAACATGGTCATAGAGGGCAGGCACGACCTGAACCTATGCTACGAGCCACAGTAACTGCTTTGCATTTATCAGAGCCTTCCCTCCACCCAATTCGCTACGATTTGCCCCGGCAGACCGTCCAACGCCCGCTCGGCATCCCGCGCCAAGTCGAGCCGCTTCGGTAGCTTCACCTGCGGCACCAGCAGGAAGATCGGCGCGGTGACCTTTCCGCGCCTGGTCTTGGAGCGCGACACCACCGCCTGGCCCTTGGCGTTCAGCCGGCCCTCCGCCACCAGCAGGCTCGGGCCGGTGCGACGATAGACGAACCGTAGCCGCAGCCCGCGTCGCCGCTCCCATTCGCCGGGCGTGATCCGGCCGCCGCGCAGGGATTTGCCTGCGGCGGGCAGCGGGATCGCCAGCCAGAACCCGTCCCTCGAGCGGATCAGCGGGCCGGTGTCGTGCGCGCCGACGATAACGGGCGCCTTGGACCAAACAAGCGCCGCGGCGTCGAGGCTTTCGCCCGATCTCGGGAAGTTCTGGCTCCGGATCGAGTTGGCGAGCCGTGTGCCGAGTCCCGCGCCGGTGATCTGCAGCCGCCACGCCGATTTCAGCCCGGTCCCGGCCTCGCGCATGGCGGCGGTCACGGCGCGCTCGCCCGCCGCGACCTCGGCCGCCATCATCGCGACGATGTCGGGATCGATGTCGAGCTTCAGTTTCATGCGGGCCTCAGATCGACGGTCCAGACCAGCCGCTCGCGGTCGCGGACCGGCTCGCCCTGTATGAGGAAGGCATCCCCGTCGATTTCCAAGCGGTCGCCCGGGCGCGGGTTCGCCACCTCGGCGACGCGCAGGTCGATCCGGGTGGTCTCGGACCAGATCCGCGCGTCGCCGAAGTCGCTGATCGCGTCGGCGCGACGGGCGACGACGCGCACCAGCACAGGCGCGCCGCCGTCGGCGACGTAGACCGCGTCCCGGCCGACGTTCGGATCGGCAAAGAGCGCGCCCAAAGCAGCGGCGAAGGCGCTCATCAGAAGGCCGCGTTCAGGCGCACCCGGCCGATGGTGTCGCCCGCGCCGCTCGCCACCGCCTCGACCGCCACGCCGATCAGGGTGTTGTCGGTGGCGACCGTGGTGCAGCGCTTGTTGGTGTTGTCCCAATAGACCCTGGCGCCGACGGTCCAGGCCTGAGAGCCGACCTTGGTGATGTCGAAGACGCCGACGAGCGCGGTCTCGACGGGCTCGCCGATCGCGGCCGCGCCCGCGGCGACGCCGAAGATGGACCCGACGACCAGGCCATCGCCGGAGGCGACGACATAGGGCGCGGTCAGGGTGATGGTGTTGCCGGGCTGGACGTAGTTTCTCATGATGGGGATCCTCGTGGAAAGACGACGGGCGGCCCGTCAGGACCGCCCGCATGTCAGGGTTCAGTATGGGGTCCGGGTTACGCCCCCGGGTTCTTGTAGAGGCCGCGCCAGTCGATGGCCTTGGCGCCGAAGTCGAGGCGGCACTTGATCTCGACGCCATCGACGTCGAAGCCGTTGCGGGTCTCGATGTAGGCGCCCTGCTGACCCTCGAGATAGGCGCACTCGATGGTGTCGATCTGGTTGGGGCTGGCCGCCAGATACCAGGCGGTCTCGCTGGCGGCGTCGAGCCGGGGCTCGCTGATCGGCGCGAGGGTGCGGATCGACTGCGGCACCACGCTGGACGTCGCGGCGGGCACGAGGTTCTGGGCGACCAGCTGCTCGGCCTTCAGCTCCAGCGAGGCGGGCACGATCAGGAAGGCGGGACGCACGTTCAGCACCGTCTTCTTGTCGAGGCCCGTCTGCTTGGCCATCGCCGCGCGCGCCGCGCCGACGCTGCCGACATCGAGCGCCGCCCCGGTCCCGGCGAGGTTCTTGTGGGTGGTGTGGAAGAGCGCGTTGCCGTCGGCCATCGCTGGGTTGGCGGTGATGATGCCCCATACCACGTCCGACTCCAGCTGGGAGTATTGCCATTTATCCTGTTTTTATAATCAAAAGATGCATCCCCAAAAAGCAGCAGGTATTTTAGCCGGTTGGAAAGACTGGT
>JANOEW010000546.1:0-3650 GCA_031413475.1 Amaricoccus sp. | reverse complement strand
CGCGCTGGCTCGCGTCGCCGCCGCCGGGGCGCGGCTCGAAGCCGGCGACGCCGCGGCCGCGGGCGCGCTGCTCGAAGTCGTCGCGGGCGACGGGGCCACGCCCGAACCCTATCGTTCGCTCGCGGCGCTGCAGCGGGTGATGGCGCTCGGACCCGCGCTCGCGCCGGCCGAATGGCGCGCCGCGCTCGACGGCCTCGCCGCCGAAGGCGCGCCCTTTCGCGCGCTCGCGCTCGAACAGCGCGCGCTGCTCCAGCTCGATGCCGGCGAGACCGAAGCGGCGTTGGCCGATCTGCGCGCCATCCTCGACGCGCCCGGCGCGCCGGGCGGCGTGCGCGACCGCGCGCAACGGCTGATCGTCGCCGCCGGCGGCGCGCCGGAACCGGCCGCGCCCGCCGATACCGCCTCCGGCGGCTGAGCCGCGCCCCGGGGGAAGGACGCCGACCATGCCCGACTTGTCCGCGCTCCGAGCGGTGGTTTTCGCCGGCCTCGCCGCGCTCTTGCTGGCCGGTTGCCAGGGGCGCGAGCAACCGCTTCCCGGCGACCGCGTCGCGATCCGCCCGGATCCGACCCCGGTGGTCGAGGGCGGGGCGCGGCCGGTCGGGTTGCCGGCCGCCACCGTCAACGCCGACTGGAGCCACCGCAACGGCGCGGCGCAGGGCCGCTATCTCCACCTCGCCTTCGCTGCGACCCCCCGGCCGATCTGGACCGTGGACATCGGCGCCGGCAGCGGCAAGCGCCAGCGCATCCTCGCCGCGCCGATCGTCGCCGGCGGCCTCGTGTTCACCCTCGACGCCGCGGCGCAGCTGTCCGCCGTCACCACCGGCGGCCAGCTCGTCTGGCGGCGCAGCATCGCGCCGGCGCGCCAGCGCGCCGATTCCGGCCCGGGCGGCGGCATGGCGGTGGCCGGCGGCGTGCTCTACGTCGGCACCGGCTTCGGCGAGGTGCTGGCGCTCAACCCCGCGACCGGCGGCGAGTTCTGGCGCGTCACCCTCGACGCGCCGGTGCGCGCCGCCCCGGCGGTCGCCGACGGCCGCGTCTTCGTGGTGGCGCGCAACGACACCGCCTACGCGCTGTCCGCGACCGACGGCGCGATCCTGTGGCGGGTCCAGGGCACCGGCGGTCCCGGCGTGCTCGGCGGCTCGACCCCCGCGGTCGACGGCCCGCTGGTGGTCGCGCCGTTCGTCTCCGGCGAGGTGCTGGGCCTGCTCGCGCGCAACGGCCTGCAGGTCTGGGGCACCGCCGTCACCGGCGGCCGGCGCGAACTGGTCCGCAACCGCATCAGCGACATCACCGGCGACCCGGTGATCGACGGCGGCACGGTCTACGCCTCGAACCAGTCGGGGCGCACCATCTCGCTCGACCGCCTGACCGGCGAGCGCAACTGGACGATCGCCGAGGGAGCTTTCGGCCCCGCCTGGCCGGTCGGCGGCTCGGTGTTCCTGCTGTCCGACCGCGGCGCGCTGGTGCGGATCGACGCGGCCACCGGCGCGGCGCTGTGGATCACCCAACTGCCCGAATACTTCAACAAGCGCCGCAAGGAGGCGATCGCCCACCACGGCCCGCTGCTGGCCGGCGGCCGGCTCTGGGTGGCGAGCTCGGACGGCCTGCTGCGCGCGTTCTCCCCCTCGGACGGCGCGTTGGTCGCCTCGCTGGCGCTGCCCGGCGGCGCCGCGGCCCCGCCCGCCATCGCCCGCGGCGTGATGTATGTCGTGACCCGCGACGGTCGCCTTCACGCTTTCCAATAGCCGCGGCCTCGGCTAACAGGTCCCACGCCGCACCGGCCGGGGTTCCATGTCCTTCACGCTCGCCATCGTCGGCCGCCCCAACGTGGGCAAGTCGACGCTGTTCAACCGCCTCGTCGGCCGCCGCCTCGCGCTCGTCGACGATCAGCCCGGCGTGACCCGCGACCTGCGCGAGGGCGCTGGCCGCATCGGCCCGCTGCGCTTCGGGGTGATCGACACCGCCGGCCTCGACGAAACCCACGACGACAGCCTGCAGGGCCGGATGCGCGCGCTGACCGAACGCGCGGTCGACGCCGCCGACGTCTGCCTGTTCCTGATCGACGCCCGCGCCGGCGTCACCGCCACCGACCGCCTGCTCGCCGAGCTGCTCCGCAAGCGCGCCGCCCGCGTGATCCTCGTCGCCAACAAGACCGAGGGCCGCGCCGCCGACGCCGGCTACTACGACGCCTTCGCCCTCGGCCTCGGCGAGCCCATCGCCCTCTCCGCCGAACATGGCCAGGGCATGGACGACCTGATGCGCGCGCTCGAACCGATCGCCGCCGAGTTCGAAGGCGCCCAGGCCATCGTCGAGGTCGACGTCGGCGACTTCGACGACGTCGTCGACGAGGACGGCGAAGCCGCGATCCTCCCCCCCGGCCGCCCGATCCAGATCGCGATCGTCGGCCGTCCCAACGCCGGCAAGTCGACGCTGGTCAACGCCATCCTCGGCGAGGACCGCCTGCTGACCGGCCCCGAGGCCGGCATCACCCGCGACGCCATCGCGGTGACCACCGACTGGCAGGGCACGCCCTTCCGCATCTTCGACACCGCCGGCATGCGCAAGAAGGCCAAGGTCCAGGAGAAGCTGGAGAAGCTCTCCGTCTCCGACGGCCTGCGCGCGATCAAGTTCGCCGAAGTCGTCGTCGTCCTCCTCGACGTCCAGGCCCCGTTCGAAAGCCAGGATCTGCGCATCGCCGACCTCGCCGAGCGCGAGGGCCGCGCCGTGGTGGTCGCGGTGAACAAATGGGACCTCGAGGACGACAAGTCCCACAAGCTCGTCGACCTGCGCGAGGCCTTCGGCCGCCTACTGCCCCAGCTGCGCGGCGCGCCCATGGTCATGGTCTCGGCCCTCACCGGCCGCGGCCTCGACCGCCTCCAGGCCGCCGTCGTCAAGGCCCACGCCGTCTGGAACTCGCGCATCGCCACCGCGCGCCTCAACCGCTGGCTGGCGCTGATGACCGCCGACCACCCGCCGCCCGCGCCGTCCGGGAGGCGGCTGCGGTTGCGCTACATGACGCAGGTCAAGACCCGCCCCCCAACCTTCGTGCTCTTCGCCTCGATCCCCGACGCGCTGCCCGAGGACTACCGCCGCTTCCTGGTGAACGGCCTGCGCCGCGACTTCGACATGCCCGGCACGCCGATCCGCCTCTTCCTGCGCGGCGGCGAGAACCCCTACGCCGGCCGCCGCAAGCCCTCCGCCACCTCGCTCGACAAGCACAAAGCCCGCCGGGTCAGCGAGTAGCCGTCAAATAAAAACGGAGCGCCCGCCCCGATCGAAGGTGTTGTGCCACAGCAGAACCGCGCCCACTTCGGACCGAAGAGGCGAGGCCCCGGTGGGGCCTTGCCCGGTCCGTCGCCGGGAGCGCAAGCGGAAGGCGAGTGGCGTGCGGCCGGGACCGACGCACGCAATCTGGCCGCGCCTGCCCGGCTGGCGCGGTTACGCGCCTGCCCCGGGCGGGCAGGCGCGGCCAGATTTGTCGACGGACAAATCCGGCGGGATCGCGGCGGCGGCGGCTCGCCTCATCCGGAAGCAAGCCGAACCCATCGTCGGGAACGCGCAGTCGCTTAGCCCGGCGGCCGAGGGCCGCCCCTTCCTCCCAGCGTCGTTCACGCGCCGCGGCGAGCTTGCCGCGCCAAGCGGATCGTGCC
>JANOEW010000545.1:0-16741 GCA_031413475.1 Amaricoccus sp. | reverse complement strand
GCCGAGCTCGAGGACCGGCTCGAGGGCGTGCTTTCCTGAGGAAGGAGCTTCCCGTGACCGCAGTCCGATCACTGCCCGTTGTCGGTTCCGTGCCCATGCGCGGCGATGGCGAGGGCAGTCTGCAGGTGCACATGGACACGAGCAAGGTGGGCAATGCCCTGGTCCTCGCCGTCTACGGCAAGGGCGGCATCGGCAAATCGACGACCTCGTCGAACCTCAGCGTCGCGTTCTCGAAACTCGGGCACCGGGTGCTGCAGATCGGCTGCGACCCCAAGCACGACAGCACCTTCACCCTGACCAAAAAGCTGATGCCGACGGTGATCGACGTGCTGAAGGACGTCGATTTCCACGCAGAGGAGCTGCGCCCCGAGGACTTCGTCTACCGCGGCTACAACGGCGTGATGTGCGTCGAGGCCGGCGGCCCGCCCGCCGGCACCGGCTGCGGCGGCTACGTCGTCGGCCAGACGGTGAAGCTGCTCAAGCAGCACCATCTGCTCGAGGAAACCGACATCGTCATCTTCGACGTGCTCGGCGACGTGGTCTGCGGTGGCTTCGCGGCCCCGCTCCAGCACGCCGACCGGGCGCTGATCGTCACCGCCAACGACTTCGATTCGATCTACGCGATGAACCGGATCATCGCGGCGGTGCAGGCGAAGTCGAAGAACTACAACGTTCGGCTGGCGGGCTGCGTGGCTAACCGCTCGAAGGACACCGACGAGGTCGACCGCTACTGCGGCGTGGTCGGCTTCAAGCGCCTCGCGCACCTGCCGGACCTCGACGCGATCCGTCGCTCGCGCCTGAAGAAATGCACGCTGTTCGAAATGGGCGACACGGACGAGGACATCGTCTCGGTCCAGAAGGAATACATCAAGCTCGCCGAGACGCTCTATGCCGGCACCGACCCGCTGGCGCCGGCGCCGCTGGAGGACCGGCAGATCTTCGAGCTGCTGGGGTTCGACTGATGCGGGCGCCCGCACCTTTCAATCGGGTTAACGCCAACGGTTTTATCATTGTAGATCAATGGTTTAACCTTTTGTCCGCGTGCGGACAAAGCAGCGACGGGGGTGCGGCGTGACCTACGAGGCGACCCGCGCCCGGCTCGAGACCTACTTCGACCGCACCGCGGCCGAGACCTGGGCGCGGCTGACCTCCGAGGCGCCGGTTAGCCGCATCCGCCAGACGGTGCGGGCGGGGCGCGACCGGATGCGCGCGGTGCTGCTGGCGCGGCTGCCCGCCGACATGACCGGACTGCGTCTGCTCGACGCCGGCTGCGGCGTCGGCCAGCTGTCGGTCGAGGCGGCGCGGCGCGGGGCCGAGGTGCTGGGCGTCGACATCTCGCCGAACCTGCTCGACGTCGCGCGCAAGCGCATGCCCGCTGACGTGACGGACCGGGTGCGCTTCGAAGCTGGAGACATGCTCGACGCCAGCCACGGCGACTTCGATTACGTGGTGGCGATGGACAGCCTGATCCACTATCGCCCCGCCGACATCGCCGCCGCCCTGACCCGGCTCGCCGGGCGGACGCGGTGCCGGATCGTGTTCACCGTCGCGCCGTCGACCCCGGCGCTGGAGGCGATGAAGTTCGTCGGCAGGGCCTTTCCGCGCTCGGACCGTTCGCCGGCGATCGCGCCGGTCGGCGCCGCGCGGCTGGCGCGCGAGCTCGCGCCGGGCTGCGGCTGGACGCTGCGGCCGGTCGAGCGGATCAGATCGGGTTTCTACATCTCCGAAGCGCTGGAGTTGACCCCATGAGCAAGGCCGCCGCGATCCTCAAGGAGTTCAGCATCCAGATGCTGCCCTTCGCGGACGGGGCGAGCGCCGGCCTGCCGCTCGGCCGGCTACTGCGGCTGTCGCTGTTCCAGGTGTCAGTGGGGATGGCGACGGTGCTGCTGCTCGGCACGCTCAACCGGGTGATGATCGTCGAGCTGAACGTCGCAGCGTTTCTGGTGGCGAGCATGGTCGCCCTGCCGGTCCTTGCCGCGCCGTTCCGCGCCCTGATCGGGTTCCGCTCCGATACACATCGCTCGGCGATCGGCTGGAAACGGGTGCCTTTCATCTGGTTCGGCACGCTCTACCAGTTCGGCGGCCTGGCCTTCATGCCGTTCGCGCTGATCGTGCTGTCGGGCGACCAGGTCCACGGCCCGGCCTGGGCAGGCGAGGCCCTGGCTGCGGCGGCCTTCGTGATGACCGGGCTAGGGCTGCACATGACCCAGACCGCGGGGCTCGCGCTCGCCGCCGACCAGGCCGAGCCGGATCGCCGGCACCGCGTGGTGGCGTTGCTCTATGTCATGTTCCTCGTGGGCATGGCGCTGTCGTCCATCGTGCTCGGAACGCTGCTGCGCGACTTCAGCGCGCTCAGGCTGATCCAGGTGGTCCAGGGGGCCGCGGTGATCACGCTGGCGCTGAACCTCGTCGCGCTCTGGAAGCAGGAGCGGATGAATCCGATGAGCCGCGAAGAACGCGCTGCGCCGCGACCGCGCTTCTCCGACGCGTTGGTCGACCTGGCCGGTCAGGGGCGGACGCTGCGCGTGATCATGGTGGTGGCGCTCGGCACGGCCGCCTTTTCGATGCAGGACGTGCTGCTCGAGCCCTACGGCGGCGAGATCCTCGGCCTTAGCGTCGCCGCGACCACCGCGCTGACCGCCGTCTGGGCGCTCGGCGCGCTCGCGGGATTTGGCCTCGCCGCGCGCCGTCTCGGCAAAGGCGTCGACGCGTTTCGCATCGCCGCGCACGGGCTGCTCGCCGGGGTGGCCGCCTTTTCGGCAGTGGTCTTCGCGGCGCCGTTGGAGGCCGCGGCGCTGTTCTTCGCCGGCGCGGGGTTGATCGGCTTCGGGGCGGGACTGTTCTCGGTGGCGATGCTGACCGCGGTGATCCGGACGCCTCGGGAGGGCCTGGTCGACAGCGGGCTCGCGTTGGGCGCCTGGGGCGCGGCGCAGGCCACCGCGACCGGCGTCGCCGTGGCGATGGGTGGAGGGTTGCGCGACCTCGTCGGGCATTTCGCGATGCAGGGCACCTTCGGAGCCGGCATGGCGACCCCCTTCGTCGGCTATTCCTTCGTCTACCATCTCGAGATCGGACTGTTGTTCCTGACCATCATCGCGATCGGACCCCTGGTCCAGGTCCGCTCGCGTACCGCCGGCGCCGGCTCGTTCGGCTTGAGCGAGTTTCCGACCTGACGCATCCTGAGGAGGAGGCACCATGACTGCGACGTTCTTCGGCAACTTCGACCTGGCGCAGCTGGCGCTCTACAGCTTCTGGTTGTTCTTCGCCGGGCTGGTGATCTACCTGCAGCGCGAGAACCAACGCGACGGCTATCCGACCGAGAACGAGGACGGCACCGACGCGGGTGCGACGTTCGGCGTGCCGGAACCCAAGACCTTCATCCTGCCGCATGGCCGCGGCACGGTATCGTTTCCCAACGACTGGCGCGAGACCCGGACCTTCGCCATGGAGCGCACCTCGGTTTCGGCCGGCGGCCCCTACGAGCCCACGGGCGACCCGATGCGCGACGGCGTCGGACCGGCGGCCTACGCGATGCGCAAGGACGAACCCGAGCTCGACGCCCACGGCGAAGCCTCGATCCGCCCGATGCGCCTTGCGGACGGCTTCCGCCACTTCGCCGGAAAGGATCCGCGCGGTATGCCGGTGATCGCCGGCGACGGGCAGGTCGCGGGCACGATCTCGGACATGTGGATCGACACGGGTGAGCTGATCGTGCGCTACCTCGAGGTCGATCTCGGGGGGGCCGGACGGCGTCTGATCCCGATGCCGCTCGCGCGGATCACCTGGCGCGGCGTCGTGGTCCGCACAATCTTCGCCGAGCACTTCGCCGCCGTTCCCGGGACAAAGTCGGACAGCGAGGTAACCAAGCTCGAAGAAGACAAGATCTGCGCCTACTACGCGGGCGGACAACTCTATGCTTCGCGCGAACGGACCGACAGCCAGCTAGATCCGGTCACGGTCTGATCCGAGCCGCACAGAGGGGAGGGGCGCAATGCCGCATGAAGAGGACTTCGGCCACGAGCCGATCCGCGGTCTGCCCGAGGCACTGCCCGCGGGCGAACGCATCCTGTGGCAGGGCGCGCCGGCCGCATGGCCGCTGGCGCGCGACGCCTTTGCTACGGGCTGGGTCGCGGCCTACTTCGGCGCGCTCGCGCTGTGGCGAGGCGTGGCCGTCGGCGCCGCGGAGGGCGTGCTGGCAGGAATCGCGGCCGCGAGTTGGTATTTCGCCATCGGGGCCATCGCGATCGGCGTGCTGGCGCTGATGGCCTGGGCGATGGCGCGCGCAACCGTCTACACGCTGACCACCGAGCGTGTGGTGATGCGGATCGGCGCTGCGCTGCGGATCACGATCAACCTGCCCTACCGCAGCATCGAGTCGGCGGACTTGCGGGCGTTGCGCGACGGCACGGGCTCGATCGAGTTCACGCTGAAGGGCGACACGCGGCTGTCGTATCTCGCGCTCTGGCCGCACGTTCGGCCGTGGACAATGAGCCGGGCCCGGCCGGCGCTGCGCTGCCTGCGCGACGCCCGCGAGGCGGCGGGGATCATCGGCACGGCAGCCGCCGCGCGGGTCACCGAGATTGCTCCCGCGGCGCACCTGCCCGCAACCGACCTCTCGCGACCGATGGCCGCCGAATAGGAGGAATGCTCGTCATGCCGCCCGCAGCGACAGCCGACCGGCGCGCCCAGGCCGAACGCGACCGCCGCGCGATGATCCCGCTGCTGCGCGGCGTCGCCGCAATGGTGCTGTTCACCCTTGCCATGGTGACGATCGCGCGGATCATGGGGCTCGAGCCAGCGGCGACGCCGGACGACACCACGCCCGTGGTCCAGGAGCGGATGATCAGGATCGTGAGTTCGCTTGACGGCAGCGCCAAGGTGTATGACGAAAACGGTGTGTTGTTCGCCGACCTCGGTCCGCTGGAGGCCGGCTTCATCGGCGGGGTCGATCGCTCGCTGACACGCGTGCGCAAACAGGCCAAGATCGAGGGAAATCCGCCGGTGCGTCTGGTCCAGTTCGCCGATGGCCGGCTCGGTCTGCGGGATCCGTCGACCGGTTGGCGCGCCGAGTTGCTCGGGTTCGGTGAAACCAACCGTGACGCCTTCCTCAGGCTGCTGAAGAACTGAGACCACCGTAGAGAAGGCGAGGCGAGATGTCCGGTCTGTTCACGCGTTCGCAGGAGCAAGCGCCCTGCACCGTTGAGGTCAGCCACCGCTTCGAGAGTCTGCACGCCCATGTGCGCTTCGACAACGGCGCCGTGGTCCACCCCGGCGACGAGGTGCTGGTGCACGGCGCGCCGATCGTGGCGGCCTACGGCGAAGTAGTCACCGAACAGCGCACAGTGACGATCACGCGAGCAAGCTTGATAGAGCGGTTCTGGACGCGTGCAACGGGTAATCTAGAATTCATGGAACTCTGCGAGTTCAGCTTTTCCGAGGAGATCCGACTGTGAACGCGCTCGCTGAAATCAATCCGGGCGAACTGGCCCATGCGGTCGTCAACGAGACCACCGAGATGGCCGTACAGACGACCATGCTCGCGCCGAGGTTTTACACCACAGACTTCGACGAGATGGACAAGCTCGACGTGACCTCGGTGCGGGCCGAATGGGACGCGCTGATAGCCGAGATGAAGGCGGACCCCAATAAGACTCATTTCAAGAAGACCGCCGACTGGGATCACGTCGATTTCGACGCGATGGAGCCGCAGTTCCGCAAGGAATTTACCGATTTTCTGGTCTCATCGCTGACTGCCGAATTCTCCGGCTGCGTGCTCTACAAGGAGATGAAGCGGCGCGGCAAGAACCCCGACATCTGCGAGCTGTTCTCCTACATGAGCCGCGACGAGGCCCGCCACGCGGGGTTCATCAACGACGCGCTGCGCGAGGCGAACATCGCGGTGAACCTCGGCTTCCTGACCAAGGCCAAGAAGTACACTTACTTTAAACCCAAGTTCATCTACTACGCGACCTATCTCAGCGAGAAGATCGGCTATGCCCGCTACATCACGATCTACCGCCACCTCGAGAAGCACCCCGAACAGCGTTTTCACCCGATCTTCAAGTGGTTCCGCGAGTGGTGCAACGACGAGTTCCGCCACGGCGAGGCGTTCGCCTTGCTGATGCGCTCCGATCCGCGCCTGCTGGAAGGCCGCAACAAACTCTGGATCCGCTTCTTCCTCATCGCGGTGTTCGCGACCATGCACGTGCGCGACCACGCCCGCCCGGCCTTCCACAAGGCGCTCGGCGTCGACGTCGACTGGTACGACGCCGAGGTGTTCCGCATCACCTCCGAGATCAGCCGCCAAGTCTTCCCGATCGAGCTCGACCTCGACAACCCGCGCTGGAAGGCCGGGCTCAAACGGATGCGCCGGATCGCCGAGGACATGGACACGGCCAAGCGTCGCGGCGGCGTCGCCGGCAAACTGCGAACCTGGGCCTGCGGCGCGCGGGCGGCCGCGGCCTTTGTCGGGCTGTATCTGATCCCGGTGAAGCGGAATGCGTTGCCCGCCTCGAGCCGGCTGCAGCCGGTCTACTGAGGCAGCGGGGTGGACAACGTCTGGATCGCCGGGCTGTTCGCCCTCTTCGTCTGGTGGTTCTCCACTGGGGCGATCCTGCTGGTGGTTTCCCGCGCCGACCGCGGCGGACGCGACGCCTTCGTCAACGCCGTCGTGCTGGGACTGCCGTTCCTGGGCGTCGGCGGCGTAGGCATCCACCACTCGCTTTCGGACCCTTCGGTGTTCGGCGTCTATCTCGGCTTCGTGTCCGCGATCCTGATCTGGGGCTGGATCGAGCTGGCGTTCCTCGCCGGCGTGATCACCGGGCCCTATGCGCGGCCCTGTCCGCCCGGCGTCGAGGGCCTGCAGCGCTTCCTGCGCGCCTGGGGCACGATCGCCTACTCCGAGATGGCGCTGATCGCGGCGACGCAGCTCTTGATCCTCGCCTCGGACGACGCGCCGAACCGGTTCGGGATGTGGACCTTCGTCGTGCTGTTCGCCGCGCGCATCACCGCCAAGATCAACGTCTACCTCGGGGTGCCCAACATCAACGAGGCTTTCCTGCCCAGCCCGGTGCGGCATCTGTCGTCGCATTTCCGCAGGGCCCCGATGAACGGCTTCTTCCCCTGGTCGGTGACCGTGCTGACCTTCGCCACCGCCTGCTGGATCGAGCGGCTGATCGACGCGCCGGCCGGATCGGGGGCACAGGTCGGCTTCGCACTGCTCGCGGCGCTGACGGCGCTCGCGCTGTTCGAGCACTGGATGATGGTGCTGCCGCTTCCTGACGCAGCCCTCTGGTCCTGGGCGTTGCCCCGGACCACATCCTCTCCAATCAACGACCAAGCGCGCACCGATCTGCGCAGCCACGAGATCTGAGACGAGGACGCGACCGATGATTTACGACGCCCTGTTCCGCCAGCACCTCGACGCCCTGCACGCGGAGGGAAACTATCGCGTGTTCGCCGAGCTTGAGCGCTACAACGGCGCTTTTCCCCGCGCCCGGCGGCACGGTGACGGCGGCATGGACGACGTGACGGTCTGGTGTTCGAACGACTACCTCGGCATGGGCCAGCATCCGAACGTGCTCGCGGCGATGCACGAGGCGCTCGACCGCTGCGGCGCCGGCGCCGGTGGCACCCGCAACATCTCGGGCACCAACCACGACCACGTGATGCTCGAGGCCGAATTGGCCGACCTGCACGGCAAGGAGGCGGCGCTGCTGTTCACCTCCGGCTACGTGTCGAACTGGGCGACGCTCGGCACGCTGGGCGCGAAGCTGCCGGGCTGCGTTATCCTGTCGGACGCGCTGAACCACGCCAGCATGATCGAGGGCATGCGCCATGCGCGCTGCGAGAAGCGTATCTGGAAGCACAACGATCCGGCCGACCTCGACCGCAAGCTGTCCGAGGTCGATCACGCCCGACCGATGATCGTCGCCTTCGAGAGCGTCTATTCGATGGACGGCGACATCGCGCCGATAGCCGCGATCGTCGAGGTCGCCGAGAAACACGGGGCCATGACCTATCTCGACGAGGTTCACGCCGTCGGCCTCTACGGCCCGCGCGGCGGCGGCGTCGCCGAGCAGGAAGGTCTGATGCACCGCATCGACCTGATCGAGGGCACGCTCGGCAAGGCGTTCGGCGTCGTCGGCGGCTACATCGCCGGATCGGCGGTGCTGGTCGATTTCGTGCGCAGCTTTTCCAGCGGCTTCATCTTCACCACCGCGCTGCCGCCAGCCGTCGCGGCGGGCGCGCGCGCCAGCATCCGCCACCTCAAGACCAGTCAGATCGAGCGGATGCGCCAGCGCCGACAGGTCGCCAAGCTGCGCGCCCGGCTGGACGCGATCGGAATTCCGCATCTGCCGAACCCCAGCCATATCGTGCCGGTGATGGTCAAGGATCCGGTAAAGTGCAAAATGCTGTCTGACATCCTGCTCAACGACTTCGGCATCTATGTCCAGCCGATCAACTACCCGACCGTGCCCAAGGGCACCGAGCGGCTGCGCTTCACCCCGTCGCCGCTGCACAGCGACTCCGACCTCGACCATCTCGTTGCGGCGCTGGGCCAGCTCTGGTCGCAATGCGCGCTGTCGCGAGCGGTGGCGTGAGCTCCGGCTTGACCTATCCGATGATTCTAGTCAGGAATTAGATCGGAGCAGTCGTCGAGTCGTGTAGGGACATGGATCAGCACTCTGGTTTATCGCGCAGTCATGCTTCGGAGCTGGCACCGTGATCGTCTGCTCCTGCATGCGCATCAGCGACCGCGACATCCTCGAGACGATCGCGTGGATGCGCTCCTCCGACCCCCAGACGCTGATCACTCCCGGCAAGGTGTATCGCGCCCTCGGCAAGAGCGCGGACTGCGGCGGATGCATCCGCCTCTTCATTGACACCATGCGTCAAAGCTCTAGCCTGCAAGTGCCGCTGGAACTGCGGAATCTTCGGACAGCAACGGCGAGCGAGGGAAAGAATGAAGGGCGACGCAGGCGTAATCGACTATCTCAACAAGGCTCTGCGGAGTGAGTTGACCGCGATAAGCCAGTATTGGCTGCACTACCGTCTTCAGGACGACTGGGGTTTCGGCCGGCTGGCGAAGAAATCGCGCGAGGAAAGCGTCGAGGAGATGCACCACGCCGACAGGCTGATGGACCGGATCATCTTCCTCGAGGGCCATCCGAACCTGCAGACGCTCGACCCACTGCGGATCGGCGAGACCCCGAAGGAGTCGCTCGAATGCGATCTCGCGGCGGAATACGACGCGCGCACGCTCTACTCCGAGGCGCGCGAGTATTGCCGCAGTGTGCATGACTACGTCTCGATGGCGTTGTTCGAGGGTCTGATCAAGGACGAGGAGGGCCATATCGACTTCATCGAGACCCAGCTCGACCTGATGAAGTCGATCGGCGAGGCGAACTGGGGCCAGCTGAACGCGCTGCCGGTGGACAAGCTCGAGGAGGGGCACTGAACCGCGTCAGGCCTCCGGGCCGGCCAGTCCCCGCCGCCACGCGGAGTCGAGCGCCGAGGCGATCGTCGAGGAGTATCGGACGAGCGGCGGCCGCGCTCCATGCGCCAGAAACACCCGCCGCAAGTCGGGCGTCGTCCCGGTGAGGTAGAGCGTCACGCCGCGCCGCCGCGCCTTGTGCGCGATCCCCTCGATCATCCGCGCGGCCGAACTGTCGACCAGCGTGACATCGGCGCAATCGACGATCAGCGCCTTGTGATGGTCGCCGAGCCGCTCCAGTACCGCCGCCACCGCCGAGACCGCGCCGAAGAACACCGCGCCGCGGATGCGGTAGATCATCACCTCCGGATCGGTCGCCGCGGCGGAGTCGTAGGGACCCGCGCCGTGGGACGGCGCGTGGGGCGCGACCTCAACGGCGGTCGACATGCGGTGGATGAACAGCACCGCCCCGAGGGCGAAGCCGACCACGATCGCCTCGGTCAGATCGCGGAACAGCGTCAGCAGCAGCGTGACGTAGAGCACGGCCGCGTCGCCGCGCGAGGCGCGGGTCAGCGCCGCGAACGCGGGTTTCTCGACCATGTCCCAGGCGACCACGGTGAGCACCGACGCGAGCGCCGCGAGCGGGATGTAGCCCGCGAGCGGCGCCGCCAGCATCAGGAAGGCGAGCAGGAACGCCGCGTGCAGCAGTCCCGCGACCGGACTTCGCGCCCCGGCGCGCACGTTGGTCGCGGTCCGCGCGATCGTGCCGGTGACGCAGAATCCGCCGAACAGCGCCGCGCCGACGTTGGCGACGCCCTGGGCGACCAGCTCGGTGTTGCTGTCGTGGCGCTGGCCGCTCATCCCGTCGGCGACCACCGCCGACAGCAGCGATTCGATCGCGCCGAGCAGGGTGAAGGCCGCCGCCGCAGGCAGGACCGCGACCACCTTTGCCAGACTGACCGCCGGCAGATGCGGCAGCGGCGGATGCGAGGGCAGCGCGCCGAAGACGCTGGCGATGGTCCCGACCGGCAGGGCGAGGCCAAAGGCGACCGCCGCCGCCGCGGCGACGGCAATCAGCATGCGCGGCCAGTGCGGCCGCCAGCGCTTCAGCGCCAGCATCAGCACGATGCAGCCGGCCGACAGCGCGCAGGTCGCCGGGTTGATCGAGGGCAGGGCCGCCCACAGCGCGGGCAGCTTGTCGAGCAGCGCCGCCGGTTCGGGACCGGCCAGCGTCAGGCCGAGCAACGGGGCGATCTGGCTCGCGAAGATGATCGCCGCGATCCCGGCGGTGAATCCCACCGTCACCGGGAAGGGGATGAACTGGATATACGCCCCGAGCCGCAGCAACCCGAGCGCCACGAGCATCGCGCCCGAGATCAGCGTCGCGAGGATCAGCCCGTCCAGCCCGTGCGCCTGGATGGTCGTGGCGATCAGCACGATGAACGCGCCGGCCGGCCCGCCGATCTGGAACCGGCTGCCGCCGAGCAGCGACACCAGAAAGCCGCCGACGATCGCCGTGGTCAGCCCCATCGCCGGCGTGGCCCCCGCGGCGATCGCGATCGCCATTGACAGCGGCAAGGCGACGATGGCCACGGTCAGGCCCGCGATGGCGTCGGCGCGCAGGTCGCGCAGGCCGTAGCCGTCGCGCAGGGTCAGGAACAGGCTGGGAACGAACTGCGGCACGAGCGGACGCCATCATGGCGCGCGCCGGATGGGCGCGCAGGAACGCATTCGATCATGCGCGGACTGCCCGACGCCCCGCAAGCGCGCCCCTTGGCCGCGATTGCGGGGCGAATGCCGGCGCGAGAGGCCCCCGGGGCCGGAGGACGAGGCGATCACGCCGCGCCTCGGTCTGTTCGGGCTCGCGTTCGGGTTCGCGCTGGCGACGACGGGGCTCGGGGAGGGCGCGACCCCGAAACGATTTGGTCAGTCCATAACCCACTGGCAGCGTATGCTTATCGGACAGTTCGTTCTCGCGCGCTCTCGCGCGCTTCCGACTGGAGCTGGGTTTCGCCCAGTGTTCGCTCGGCGATCATCCGTCTGAATCTCAAGCGTTTTCATCGCAAGCGGGGCGACAAGGAACGATTTGACAAGGCGGGGCGCGGCGACGAAAGATATGACGGCGATCTGCCGACGGGATTCGTCGGGCGTTCCGGGACAAGGAACCCGCGCGGGGCGTCGCCATTTGGGAGGTTGAGGATGAAGTCGTTCAAACTGCTGGCTGCGGCCGCGCTGGCCTCGGGCTTCGCATCCACCGCGCTGGCCCAGGACATCACCGTGGGCGTAAGCTGGTCGAATTTCCAGGAAGAGCGCTGGAAGACCGACGAAGCGGCGATCGTCGCGGCGCTCGAGGCCGGCGGGGCCAAATACATCTCGGCCGACGCGCAGAGCTCGTCCGCCAAGCAGCTGTCGGACATCGAAAGCCTGATCGCCAGCGGCGCCAACGCACTGATCGTGCTCGCCCAGGACGCCGCCGCGGTTGGCCCCGCGATCGACGCGGCGGCCAACGAGGGCATCCCGGTGGTCGCTTACGACCGGCTGATCGAGGATCCGCGCGCGTTCTACCTGACCTTCGACAACGTCGAGGTCGGCCGCATGCAGGCCGCGGAAGTGCTCAAGGCCGCGCCCAAGGGCAACTATGTGATGATCAAGGGCTCGGCCTCGGACGCCAACGCCGACTTCCTGCGCGGCGGCCAGCAGGAAGTGCTGCAGGCGGCGATCGACAGCGGCGACGTCGTCATCGTCGGCGAGGCCTATACCGACGGCTGGCTGCCCGCCAACGCGCAGCGCAACATGGAGCAGATCCTCACCCAGCAGGACAACAAGGTCGACGCGGTGGTCGCCTCGAACGACGGCACCGCCGGCGGCGTGGTCGCGGCGCTGGCCGCGCAGGGTATGGAGGGCATTCCGGTCTCCGGCCAGGATGGCGACAAGGCGGCGCTGAACCGCATCGCGCTCGGCACCCAGACCGTCTCGGTCTGGAAGGATTCGCGCGAGCTCGGCAAGGCGGCGGGCGAGATCGCCCTGGCACTGGCAGGGGGCACGGCGCTCGACGCGGTCGAAGGCGCCGCGCCGTTCACCACGCCCGGCGGGAACGCGATGAGCTCGATGCTGCTCACCCCGATCCCGATCACCAAGGACAATCTCGCCGTCGTGGTCGATGCGGGCTGGATCAGCAAGGACGAGCTCTGCGCCGGCGTCGCCGCCGGATCGGTCGCGTCCTGCAACTGAACCGCGCCTGACCGGACGGACACGGGGACCTCGATCCCCGTGTCCCGACCCGCTAAGCCCCCGTTCGCCGCGGTCACGGCCGCGTCTGGAGTGTCCGTCCATGAACGCAGTCGGCAAGGCATTCAAATCGCTCGAGATCGATCTCCGCCTCCTGGGCATGATCGGCGCGCTGGTGGTGATCTGGGTCGTATTCGACCTCGTGACCGGCGGGCGGTTCCTCACCCCGCGCAACCTCTTCAACCTCTCGGTGCAGACCGCTTCGGTCGGCGTCATGGTGACCGGGATGGTGTTCGTGATCGTGACGCGCAACATCGACCTGTCGGTCGGCTCGCTCGTCGGCTTCATCGGCATGATCATGGGCACGCTGCAGCTTACCTATCTTCCGGCCCTCGTCGGGTCGGGTAGCCCCAGCATCTGGATCATCACCGTGCTCGCCGGCGTCGCGGTCGGCGTGCTGATCGGCGGGTTCCAGGGCTGGATCATCGGTTATCTCAACGTGCCCGCGTTTATCGTCACGCTCGGCGGCCTGCTGGTCTGGCGCGGCGCCGCCTGGTGGGTGACCGGCGGGCAAACCGTCGCGCCGCTCGACCCGACGTTCCAGGCGCTCGGCGGCGGCACCTCCGGCACGCTCGGCGCGACGCTGAGCTGGGTTCTCGGCGGCGCGGCCACGGCCGCGGCGCTGGCCCTGCTGTTCGCGTCACGCCAGCGCAAGTCCAAGCACGGCTTCCCGATCAAACCGCTCTGGGCCGAACTGACGCTCGGCGGCATCGTCGCCTTCTGCATCCTCGGCTTCACCGCGCTGATGAACGCCTATCCGGTCCCCGAAGCCGCCGCCAAGCGCATGCTTGAGGCCAAGGGCCTGCCGTTACCCGACGGCCCGATCGACATCGCGCAGGGTATCGCGATCCCGGTGGTGATCCTGCTCGTTGTTGCGGTGATCATGACCATCGTCGCCGGGCGTACCCGCTTCGGCCGCTACGTCTTCGCCACCGGCGGCAATCCGGACGCGGCGGAACTGTCGGGGATCAACACCCGGATGCTGACGGTAAAGATCTTTGCGCTGATGGGCGCGCTGACCGCGATCGCCTCGGTGATCGCCTCGGCCCGTCTCGGCGCGGTCGGCAACGATCTCGGCACGCTGGACGAGTTGCGCGTCATCGCCGCGGCGGTGATCGGCGGCACGGCGCTGTCGGGCGGCATCGGCACCATCTACGGCGCGATCATTGGCGCGCTGATCATGCAGAGCCTGCAATCGGGCATGGCGATGGTCGGGGTCGACGCGCCGCTGCAATCCATCGTGGTTGGCCTCGTGCTGGTGCTGGCCGTGTTCATCGACATCGTTTACCGGCGGAGGACCGGCGCATGACCAGCGGCACGCCCCTTGTCGAGATGCGCGACATCCACCTCAGCTTCGGCGGCGTCAAGGCGGTCGACGGCGTCACAATCGACCTTTTCCCCGGCGAGGTCGTCGGCCTGCTCGGCCACAACGGCGCCGGCAAGTCGACGCTGATCAAGGTGCTCTCGGGGGCGTATCAGGCCGACGAGGGCGCCATCTACATCAGCGGTGAAAAGGCCGACATCCGCTCGCCCCGCGACGCCCGGCGCTACAACATCGAGACGATCTACCAGACGCTGGCGCTCGCGGACAATCTCGACGCCGCCTCGAACCTCTTCCTCGGGGCGCGAGCTCGTCACCGGCCTCGGCTTCGTCGACGACGACGCGATGGAGGCCGAGACGCGCAAGATCATGGCGCGGCTGAACCCCAACTTCGCGAAGTTCAACTCTCCGGTGAAGGCGCTGTCGGGCGGCCAGCGCCAGTCGGTCGCCATCGCCCGCGCGGTCTACTTCAACGCCAAGATCCTTATCATGGACGAACCGACCGCGGCGCTGGGCGTCAAGGAGACCCAGATGGTCGGCGAACTGATCGAGCAGCTCAAGTCCGAGGGCCTCGGCATCTTCCTGATATCCCACGATATCCACGACGTCATCGCGCTTTGCGACCGGATCACCGTGATGAAGAACGGCCAGCTCGTCGGCACCGAGCGGGTTGTGGACGTGACCGAGGACGACATCCTCGGCATGATCATCCTCGGCAAGAAGCCGGGTCAGTCGCTGCAGTAATGTACCTCGGCCTCGACATCGGCACCTCCTCGGTGAAGGCCGCGCTGTTCGACGCGGACCAACGGCTGATCGGCCAGGCGAGCCACCCGCTCGAGGTGTCACGCCCCCTGCCCGGCTGGTCCGAACAGGAGCCGGAAGCCTGGTGGCGCGGCACCCTTGCGACGGTCGACGCGCTGGCCGCCGCGCACGGATTGGGCGGGCTGCGCGGCATCGGCCTGTCGGGGCAGATGCACGGCGCGGTCTGCCTCGACGCCGACGACCGGGTGCTGCGCCCGGCGATGCTGTGGAACGACGGCCGCGCCGGCGCCGAATGCGCCGAGATCGAGGTCGCGTTTCCGCGTTCGCGCGAAGTCGCCGGCAACATCGCCATGGCCGGCTTCACCGCGCCGAAGCTGCAGTGGCTACACAAGCACGAGCCGCGCGTCTTCGAGCAGATCTCGACCGTGCTGCTGCCCAAGGACTACGTGCGGTTCCGGCTGACCGGCCACCATGTCTCGGACATGTCGGACGCCTCGGGCACGCTCTGGCTCGACGTGGCCGCGCGCGACTGGTCGGACGTCCTACTGGAGGCCGCCGGGCTGACGCGCGCGCAGATGCCGCGGCTGGTCGAGGGCAGCGCCGTCTCCGGCGAGCTTCGCGGCGACCTCGCCGCGCGCTGGGGCGCGACGGGCCGCGTCGTGGTCGCCGGCGGCGCCGGCGACAACGCCGCCGCGGCCTGCGGGGTCGGGGTGGTGACCCCCGGTTCGGCCTTCGTCTCGCTCGGCACCTCGGGCGTGCTCTTCGTCTCGAACGCGGAGTTCTCGCCGAACACCGAGGGCGCGGTGCACGCGTTCTGCCATGCCATTCCCGACACCTGGCACCAGATGGGCGTGATCCTGTCCGCCGCCGACAGCCTCGAATGGCTGGCGAGGATCGTCGGCCGCCCCGCCGCCGAGCTGGTCGCCGCCGTCGGTCCGGTCACCGCGCCGTCGCCGGTCACGTTCCTGCCCTACCTATCCGGCGAGCGCACGCCGCACAACGACCCCGGCGCGCGCGGCGCCTTCGTCGGCCTAGCGCAGGCGCACGGGCTGGCGGACCTGACCCAGGCGGTGCTCGAAGGCGTCGCCTACGCCTTCGCCGACTGCCCGGCGGCGCTCGCCGCCGCCGGGACCGGGTTCGAGACCGCCCTCGCCGTCGGCGGCGGCTCGCGCTCCGACACCTGGCTGCGGATCATCGCGAGCGTGCTCGACCGTCCGCTGCGCCTCGCTGCCGACAGCGACCTCGGCGCGGCGCTCGGGGCGGCGCGGCTCGCGATCTGCGCGGCCGAAGGCGCCGACCCGCAAGCGGTCTGCGCCCCCCCCGAAACGCTGCGGGTCATCGCGCCCGACCCGGGCCTGACCGCCGCCTACCGTGACGGCTACGCCCGCTACCGCGCCCTCTACCCCGCCCTTTCGGAGGCCCGTTCATGAGCGACTTCTTCGCCGGCATCGACCGGGTCCCGTTCAAGGGCCCCGACAGCGACGACCCGCTCGCCTTCCGCTTCTACGAGCCTGACCGCATGGTGCTCGGCAAGCGCATGGCGGACCAGCTGCGGATGGCGGTCTGCTACTGGCACAGCTTCGCCTGGAACGGCTTCGACGTGTTCGGCTACGACGGCACGTTCCAGCGGCCCTGGCACCAGATGGCCGACCCGTGGCAAGCAGCGCTCGCCAAGGCCGATGCCGCGTTCGACTTCTTCACCCGGCTCGGCGCGCCCTATTACTGCTTTCACGACCGCGACGTGGCGCCCGAAGGCCACACGCCGAAGCAATCGGTCGAACTCTTCAAACGAATGGTCGACGTGCTCGGGCGCAAACAGCAAGACACCGGTATGAAGCTGCTGTGGGGCACGGCCAACCTGTTCAGCCACCGGTGACAGTGGTGCCGGGTGTCTACTACATTGGTGCGATTGCAGATGCGACCAGCTGGGTGGT
>JANOEW010000544.1:0-1764 GCA_031413475.1 Amaricoccus sp. | reverse complement strand
CGCTGCCCCATTTCCGCACGCTCGCCGTACTCGCGCCAGTAGGCCTCGCCCTCGACGCTGGAGCGCACGCAGGACTTGGAGAAGCGGTGCGCCACCGCCTTGCCGTTCGCGACCACGTAGGGAACCAGGTCCTTGCCGAAGTCCCGGCTCGAGCTGGGATCGGCGGCGTCGCGGCGCAGAAGATCCATCAGGAACTTGGTGTTGAAGACGTAGATGCCCATCGATGCCAGCGCCATGTCCGGCTGGCCCGGGATGCCCGGCGGGTCGGCCGGCTTCTCCACGAAGGCGGTGATGGTGTCCTCCGCGTCCACATGCATCACCCCGAAGGCAACCGCTTCCATGCGCGGCACCTCGAGGCAGCCGACGGTGCAGTCCGCGCCGCTGTCCACGTGCTGGCGCAGCATCAACTCGTAGTCCATCTTGTAGATGTGATCGCCCGCCAGAATGATCATGAACTCCGGGCCGTAACTGTCTATGATGTCGATGTTCTGATAGACCGCGTCCGCCGTGCCCTCGTACCACTGCGTCTCCGACACGCGCTGGCTCGCCGGCAGGATGTCGAAGCTCTCGTTCCGCTCGGGCCGGAGGAAATTCCACCCCCGCTGCAAATGCCGGATCAGCGACTGCGCTTTGTACTGGGTCGCCACCGCCATCCGCCGCACGCCCGAATTCAGCGCGTTTGACAGCGCGAAGTCGATGATCCGCGTCTTGCCCCCGAAGTACACTGCGGGCTTCGCCCGCTTGTCCGTCAGCTCCTTCAGCCGGCTGCCGCGCCCGCCTGCCAGCACGTAGGCCATCGCGTCGCGCGCCAGCGGTTGCGTCCGGTTCTCCAAGGCCTCGCCTCCCTCATTGCGCCCGGCGCGTCAGCCCGCCGGGTCGTACTCCAGCCAGATCGTCGCGAGCGGCGGCAGCGTCACGCGCGCTGCAATTCCCTGGTCGTCGCCGAACGCCTCCACCGATCCGCGGTTCCCCACGCCGCTGCCGCCGTAGACCCCCGCGTCGCTGTTGAGGATCTCGCGCCACCGCCCCGCGTGGGGAAGGGGAACCCGGTACCCCTCACGCGGGACCGGCGTGAAGTTCGCCACCACCGCCACCGGCCGCTCCCCCGGCGCCTTGCGCAGCCAGGCGAAGACCGAATTCGCCGCGTCGTCGGCGATCAGCCACTCGAACCCCTCGCCCTCGCAGTCGCGCGCATGCAGCGCCGGCGTGTCCCGGTAAAGCCGGTTGAGGTCGCGCACCAGATCGCTGACCCCCCGGTGCGCCGGGACGTCCAGCTGATGCCAGTCCAGCGACCGCGCCTCGGACCACTCCGCCCCTTGCGCGAACTCCTGGCCCATGAACAAGAGCTTCTTGCCCGGATACCCCCACATGAACCCGTAGTACGCCCTCAGGTTGGCGAACTTCTGCCACCCGTCCCCCGGCATCTTCGCGATCAGCGATCCCTTGCCGTGCACGACCTCGTCGTGGCTCAGCGGTAGCACGAAGTTCTCGGTGAACGCGTACAGCAGGCCGAAGGTGAGGTCGTTGTGGTGGTACTGGCGGAAGACCGGATCCTTGGAGAAGTAGCGCAGGGTGTCGTGCATCCAGCCCATGTTCCACTTGTAGTGAAAACCCAGGCCACCGGCATAGGTCGGGCGAGAGACAGCCGCAAAGGCGGTCGACTCCTCGGCCAGGGTGATGGCGGCGGGGCACTCGGCGCCGATCACTTCGTTGGTGCGTTGCAAGAGGGCGATGGCTTCGAGGTTCTCACGGCCGCCGTGGGCG
>JANOEW010000543.1:0-3960 GCA_031413475.1 Amaricoccus sp. | reverse complement strand
CGAGCGCGACGTCGCGCACCTGATCTTCCCCGACGACGTGCAACGCCTGCCCTCCGCCGCCGCGGTCCGTGGACCGTCGGGGCGCATCGGTCCGGCAGCCGTGCGCCCCGCCGAGACCGACGTCGCCGCCGCCCGCGCCATGCTCGCCGCGTCGCGCCGCCCGATGATCGTCATGGGCCACGGCGCCGCGGCGTCGTGCGAGGCGGTGATCGCGCTCGCCGATACGCTCGGCGCGCCGGTCGCGACCACCTTCAAGGGCAAGGGCCTGATCCCCGACGACCATCCCTTCGCCGCCGGGGTGCTGGGCCGCTCCGGCACGCCGATCGCGAGCTGGTTCATGAACGAATGCGACCTGATCCTCGCGCTCGGATCCTCCTTCGCCAACCACACCGGCATTGAGGCGTCCAAGCCGATCATCCAGGTCGACTTCGAGCGCATGCAGCTCGGCAAGTTCCACCCCGTCGCCCTGCCGGTCTGGGGCGAGATCGGCGCCTTCGCCGCCGCCCTCCTCGCCGACCCGCCCTCCCGCGACGGCGCCCCCGACCAGCGCACCGAGCTCGCCGACCGCTGGCGCATCTGGCGCGTGGAAAAGGCGGCGCGCGAGGCCGACGACCACGGCCGCGGCGTCGGGGCGGCGGCGGTGTTCGCCGCCCTCGGCCGCCACTGCCCTTCGGACGCGATCATCGCCGTCGACGTCGGCAACAACACCTACTCGTTCGGGCGCTACTTCGAGCCGCGCGGCCAGCGGGTGCTGATGTCGGGCTACCTCGGCTCGATCGGCTTCGGTTTCCCCGCGGCGATGGGGGCCTGGGCCGCGACCCAGGATCACGACGCCTTCCGCGGCCGCAAGGTCGTCGGCGTCTCCGGCGACGGCGGCTTCGCGCAGTACGCCATGGAGCTCACCACCGCCGTCCGCCACGGCATGGACATCACCCACGTGCTCCTCAACAACGGCCAGCTCGGCAAGATCGCCAAGGAGCAGCGCGCCGCCGAGCTCGCGGTCTGGCAGACCGACCTCGTCAACCCCTCCTTCGCCGCCTTCGCCCGCCTGTGCGGCGGCAAGGGAACCAAGGTGACCGCCCCCGGCGAGCTCGACGCCGCCCTGTCCGACGCGCTGGCGCATCCAGGCCCGGCGCTGGTCGAGATCGTCACCGATCCGGAGTTGGTCTAGGGCACTTCCATATGGACCGGAGAAGAGTCGCGATTACCTTTCCGCTTTCGGCCCGAAGCAGACAGCATCGGCATCGGCACCGGCGCCGTCGACCGTGTATTCGTCCATGTCCGCAGCCTTCCTACTTCCCGGCCAGGCGCCCGTCGCGCGGAGGATGCGGGCTGGCGCTGCGGCGATCGAATGGCGCCCAAGCCGAAGTCTCGCTCTATTTCGGTTCGTTGCGCCCCGGAAAATCGGTTACGCATTGGTCGCGGGTGGCGTAGAATTCAAGTCCGGGCGATGAACAGAGAAGGATAGAGGTCCATGAAACAGGCACCTTTGGCCGCAGCAGTGGCGATCGCCGCGCTGGCGGGGGGCGCGGGGATGGCGTCCGCTCAGGCGTTTTCGCTGGGAGAAGTCTACGTCAAGGGTTTCGGAGGCGCGACCTGGCCGTCGAGCTTCGACTCCACCCTCACGGAGGACGGGTCGCGGATCGCCCGCCCCAGCTTCGACCATGACACCGGGTATGCCCTGGGCGCCGCGGTCGGCGCGGCCTTCACGCCGAACATCTCGATGGAGATCGAGTACGCCTACCGCAGCGCCGACTTCACCGTCAGAGACCGTGACGAAGGCGACCGGGCCAACGGCGACACCTCCGCCAACGCCTTCATGTTCAACGCGCTCTACGTGTTCGACGGCATGGGCGCGACCGGGGCGGTCCAGCCCTATCTCGGCGGCGGAATCGGCGGGGCCAACGTAGAGATGAGCGCCGGCGGCCAAAGTTTCGACGCCGATACGTTGCTTGCCTACCAGTTGATCGGCGGCGTCGGCTACGAGTTGAACCCCAATGTCAGCCTCTACGCCGAGGGACGCTGGTTCCAGACCGAGTCGGGCGAGTTCGACGGGCCCGGATCGGAGAGCTTCGACGGCGAGTTCGAGACCTTCGACCTGCTCGTCGGCATACGCTATGTTTTCAGCCCGGCGATGTGACGAAACTGCGGGACGAGCGCCCGGCCTGCCTGAGAGCCTGACCCGGAAGTCCCTGTAGCGGGCGACCCGGCGGGCCGTGAGCTTGATCATGGCGACCTGGAAGAGGGCTCGAACCGTCTCGGCGGCGCGCTCGACGTCGCGGGCGAGACGGCGGTTGATGGAGGCCCAGGCGAAGGTGCGCTCGATGACCCAGCGCCTGGGCGCGAGAGTTCCACGGGTGGAATTTGAGGCGCTCATTGTTCGTACTCCGAAAGCGTCGCCGGGAGCAGTGTTGGCCGCTTCTGGCGCACTGCGGACGTCAGCGTCATGCTCCTGTGGTCGGCTACGGAACGCCGCCTAAGCCCGAGCCGGAGCCTACTGGGGCCCCGAACTCTTGCGCAGGCTCGTTTTATCAATCTGTTACTCACCCTCGCACGCGTGCGACTGTGTGCGACGTCACCCCACCCCCTTCACGCCGTAGCCGCCGAACGTCCCGGCGACGCTGACCGTCGAGCGCTGGTTGATGTCGTCGAAATGCGTCGCGATCCAGGCGTCCGCCGCCGCCCGGCCGAGGTCGCGCAGGTGCTCGAGGAACGCCCATTCGGTGTTGAGCTTCGACGAGGCCCCGAGCGGCAGCATCTTCTCCTGCCCGCTCAGAATGTGAACCCGGATCTTGCGGAACTGGCCCGGATCGACCCGTCCCTCGTCGATCAGCCGGTCGACGAACTCGATCAGCGCCAGTTCGCTCAGCAGCGAGCTGTTGAAGGTGATCTCGTTGACCCGGTTCATGATCTCGCTCGCCTTCCGCGGCGTGCCGGGCCGGACCACCGGGTTGATCTGCACGATCACGATGTCGGCGCAGGGGCTGTGGTCGATGAACGGGAACAGCACCGGGTTGCCCATGTAGCCGCCGTCCCAGTACGGCACCCCGTCGATCTCCACCGCCTGGAACATGAACGGCAGGCAGGCCGAGGCCATCACCGCGTCCAGCGTGATCTCCTCGCGCTGGAATACCCGCACCCGCCCGGTCTCCACGTTGGTCGCCGAGACGAAGATCGGCATGTCGGCACAGTCCCGCACCTTGGCGAAGTCAACGAACCCGCCCACCAGGTCGCGCAGCGGGTTGAGGTTCATCGGGTTGAGATCGTAGGGCGAAGCGAGCCGCGTCAGCAGGTCCATCCAGACATAGCCCGGCGAGGCGTCGAGCGACCAGCTGCCCTGCAATCGGTCGAACGGTCCGCGCTTGATCGGGCTCGACTGCCCGGCCTTCGACACCGCCCGCCAGAACCGCTCCAGCTCCGCCCGCGCCCCCGCCCCGCCGCCGTCGTACATGCCCTGCGCCGCCACCACGGCGTTCAGAGCGCCCGCGCTGGTGCCGGAGAGCGCATCGACCCAGATCCGCCCGTCCTCGAACATCCGGTCCAGCACGCCCCATGTGAACGCGCCATGACTGCCCCCGCCCTGCAACGCGAGGTTGACCGTCTTCACGTGCGCCACGCTGCGCCCCTCGGCCTTCGACATCTCCGTCCTCCCGACACGTCCGAGCCTGACCTAGCCCGAAACCGACCGGCCCGCCATTCCCATCGCCGCGATCCCCCGCGACGGGTCGGGCGCCGCGCCGGACTCCCTCACCAACGCCCGGTCAGCGCCGCACCCAGCAGCCGCGCCCGCAACGCGAACTCCGAGGGCTCGAGCCCGCCCTCCAGCACCGCGTCCGGCCGTCGCACCGCCGTCCGCAGCACGCCCGCCGCCACCGTCGCCGGCAGCATCGCCGGCAGCGCCGCCGCCGGCACGGCCCGGCGCCCCGCCCGGGCCCGCGCCAACCAGCCCAGCGCCGCGGC
>JANOEW010000542.1:0-1884 GCA_031413475.1 Amaricoccus sp. | reverse complement strand
GCCGAGCCGCTGCATCTTTTCCCACAGTGTGGAGCGCGAGACTCCGAGCAGGCGCGTGGCCTCGGCCATCCGGCCGCCGGTCTCTTCGAGCGCACGCAGGATCTGCCGCCGTTCGGCCGCTTCGCGAACCTCGGCCAAGCGGGCGAACCCGGGACCATCCTCGCGCGCGCCGCGCTCGGGGAAGAGATCGGCGGCTGAAAGAACCGGAGCGCGCGCCAGGGCGACCGCGCGCTCGACCCGGTTGCGCAACTCGCGCACGTTGCCGGGCCAGTCGTGCGAGGCTGCCGCCTCCTGAAGACCTTCGTCAACACCTCGCTCGGCGAGACCTGGATGGAGTCGGGCGAGGCTCCCGACTGGCGGCGGCTCTACGACCGGCGCGGCCGCTGGCCCGCGGGTGCGGTGCCGAAGGGCGGTCTGTTCCTGACCGCCGGCGCGGACGTGCAGACGGATCGGATCGAGGTCGACGTCTGGGCCTGGGGCCGTGGACTGGAGAGCTGGCTGGTCGATCACATCGTGATCGAAGGCGGGCCGGAGCATGCGGAGACCTGGGCTGGGCTCGCGGCGCTGCCGGCGCGGACCTGGCCGCACGCGTCGGGCGCGCATCTGCAGGTCGCCCGGCTCGCGATCGACACCGGCTATGAGGCCCCGGCGGTCTACGCCTGGTCGCGGCGGCAGGGCTTCGCGCAGGTGGCTCCGATCAAGGGCGTCGAGGGCTTCAGCCGGGCGAGCCCGGTCTCGGGTCCGACCTATGTCGACGCAACCGAGGCTGGCCGCCGCATCCGGCGCGGGGCGCGGCTCTGGACCGTGGCGGTCTCGACCTTCAAGGCCGAGACCTATCGGTTCCTGCGGCTCGAGCGGCCGACGGCCGAGGAGCTTGCCGGCCGCGCGTGCTGATATTGCCGCCGTCGATCCGTCGCAGAGAAATCTCCAGTCGCGCATCGGCAGCCGCGATCTCGCTCATGACGCGCTGGGTATAGATCATATGGTCCTCCGCCGCCTGGCCGGCCCCGACCGGATCCCGCGCAATGATCCCGTCGCAGATCGCACGATGCTGCTCGATAAGAACTTCGCGGACCTCGGGGCGGGCGTAAAGCCTTTCTCGGTTGTGAAAGACACCTTTGCGCAGCATGCCCGACAGCGCGCGCATGATCTGCAGCAGCACCAGGTTGTGGCTCGCCTCGTATACATGGATATGCAGGTCGACATCAGCCTCCGCTTCGTCATGCGCATCGGCCTTGCCATGGGCGGCGTCGATCCGTGCCATGGAGTCGCGCAACGCCTTGCGATCCACCTCGTTGGCGCGCGTTGCCGCCAGCGAGGCCGCCATCCGCTCCAGCGTCGTGCGCAGTTCGAGATAGTCATCCACTACCTCGGCGCGCGAGGACATCAACTCGATCAGCGGATCGGTGATGCTGGTCGCAAGCGGCGCCACCACGCGGCCGCCTCCGGGTTCCGCCGTCAGCAACCCCTTGTCCTCCAGCAGCTTCATACCCTGGCGCAGCGTGGGGCGCGACACATTCAGGCGCAGCGCCATCTCGCGTTCGGGAAGCAAAGGCTCGCCCGGACGAAGCGACCCTTCCAGAATCAGTTCCTCGATGTGGCGCGCCGTGGACTCCGCGGCGCTGCTTCCCTTGATATCGTCCTGAGCCGCCATGACCATCCTTTCTGAGAGCCCCGGATTCCGGAGCAATCCGTTTTTGGCTGTCTACACGACGAGCGTAACCGGAACGCGGGGCGAGGTGGTCGGGGACAGGCGTGTGGTTCGTGACGCCGGGCGCGGCGGCTGCCGCGTTTCCCCGGTGTTGGGGATTTTCGTGGGGCGGAGGGGCTGGTTGGAACCGCCGTCGCGAGGTTGGCCGCGGCCCGGCGAACATCGGGCCGACC
>JANOEW010000541.1:0-10079 GCA_031413475.1 Amaricoccus sp. | reverse complement strand
AGCAGACCGGGTTCCAGCCCGCGCTCGGCGCTTTCGCGCCCGAACAGCACCTCTTCCATGTGGTCTGCGCCGATCGCGGCCGAGTTCACCACGACGAAAGGTCCCTTGGCCCGGTCGGAATGGGCGTGGACGTAGCGGGCGGCGACCTCTTTGCCGGAGCCGGCCGGCCCGGTCAGCATCACCCGGCTGTTCGAGCGCGCAACCTTGTCGAGCTGGCCTTTGAGCAGGCGAAAGGCGGCCGAGGCCCCGATCATCGCGTGGTTCGGCCCATCCCTGCCCTTCAGCGCGGCGTTCTCGCGGCGCAGCCGCGAGGTCTCGAGCGCCCGTGTGACGACCACCATCAGCTGGTCGATGTTGAAGGGCTTTTCGATGAAGTCGTAGGCGCCCTGCTTGATCGCGCCGACCGCGATCTCGATGTTACCGTGGCCCGAGATGATCACCACCGGGATCGCGGGATTGTCGCGGCGCACCTTCTTGAGGATGTCGATCCCGTCCAGCCGGCTCTCCTTGAGCCAGATGTCGAGAATGACCAGGTCCGGCGCGGCGGCGTTGATCTCGCCAAACGCGGTGTCGCTGTCCCAGGCCATCCGCACACCGTGGCCCTCGTCCTCGAGGATATCGCCGATCAGCGTGCGAATGTCGCGTTCGTCGTCCACCACCAGAATGTCCGTCATCACATGCTCTCTCTCAGTTTCTTGCTTATGGCTGTGGTCTCGTCGCCGTCCCAGCCCCGACCGGGGGCGGCCTGTGGCAGCACGATGCGGGCCCAGGCGCCTGCCCGCTCGGAGCCCTCGAAGATCGGCGCGGGGGTCAGGTCGAGGGTGCCGTCATGCTCTTCGACGATCTTCTTGACGATCGGCAGGCCGAGACCGGTGCCCTTAGCCCGGTGGGTGACATAGGGTTCGAACAGGCGCGCCGGCTGGTCCGGCAGGCCCGCGCCGTTGTCCTGGATGTCGATGGCGATGGTTTCCGCGTCGGCGGTCAACCGCACCCGGACCTCGCCCGCCGTCGCGGCCGGGGGGCCGGTGCGGGCTTCGATCGCTTCCTCGGCATTCTTCAGGAGGTTGGTCAAAGCCTGGTTGATCATCGTCGGATCGAGGAAGGCGAGCACCGCGTGCTCCGGCAGCTCGAGCCGGAAGCGGATGTCGGGCCGGGCGCTTTCCTGCAGCAGCACCGCGTCGCCGAGCAGCTTGCCGAGGTCGAGCGGCTTGCGCTCCGGCGCAGGCATCCGCGCGAACCTGGAGAACTCGTCGACGATCCGCCGCAGGTCGGTGGTCTGGCGTACGATCACGTCGGCGTATTGCTCGAGCGCGGCGCGCTCCTTGCCGACCATCGGCCCGAACTTGCGCCGGAGCCGCTCCGCCGAGAGCTGAATCGGGGTCAGCGGATTTTTCACCTCGTGCGCGATCCGTCGCGCCACGTCGCCCCAGGCGGCCATGCGCTGCGCCGCCACCAGGTCGGTCACGTCGTCGAACGACACGACGTAGCCCTCCAGCCGGTCTTCCCCGGACTGCCGCGCCGCGACCCGCGCCAGAAGGTCGCGCTCGCGTCCGCGCCGGCGCAGCCGCACCTCGGCCTGCGCCACGCCGGCGCGGCGCGGCTCGACCCGGTTCAGCAGATCGGCGAACTCCGGCGCCACCGTCGCCAGCGGTTGCCCCCAGACCGCGTCGGTGTCGAGGTCGAGCAGGTCGGTCGCCGCGGCGTTCACCACCTCGATGCGTCCCTCGCCGTCGAGGCCAACGACGCCCGCCGTCACCCCGCTGAGCACCGAATCGAACAGCCGCCGCCGGCGCTCGGTCTCGATGTTGGCCTCGATCAGCGCGTCGCGCTGGCCCTTGACCTGGCGGGTCATGTTGTTGAAGGCGCGGCCGAGCAGCGCGATTTCGTCATCGCTGCGCGAATCCGGCACCCGTACGTCGAAGTCGCCTTCGCCGACCCGCGCCGCCGCCTCCGCGAGCCGGCCGACCGGGCGCGCCAGCCGCTCGGCGAACCACAGCGCCATCCAGATCGCGCCCAGGATCACCACCAGCGCGAAGCCGATGTAGATCAGCGCGAACTCGAACAGGAGCCGGCCGCGATCCGCTTCGAGCTGCTGATAGAGCGTCACCGTCGCCTGGGTCTCGTCGAGCAGGCTGAGGATGTTCCCGTCCACTTCGCGGCTGACATAGAGGAAATGGTCGGCGAAGGCGTCGAGCGCGAGCAGCGCGCGGAACTCGTTGTTGGCCCAGTCCTCGATCACCACGATCTCGCCCGCCGCGGCCTGCGCGATCTGTTCGGCCGAGGGCGGATTGAAATCGAACAGATAGCTGCGCTCGCCGCGCGCCCGCAATTCGCCGTCGCCGTCGATGACATAGGCCTTGGGCAGCGCGCGCTGCATCTGGGTCTGCCCGCGGGTCAGCAGCTCCCGCAGCAGACCCCCGGTCAGCAGCGGGTAGCGCGCCTTCTGCTCGTCGAGAAAGCGGCCGAGCAGCGCCGCGTCAGCCTGCAACGTGCCGCGATGCTCCTCCTCGTAGGCCTGCGCCGCCTCCAGCGAGTTCGCCACCACGTTGCGCACCCGGTCCGAGAACCAGCCCTCGAGCCCGAAGTTCAGCGTGATCGTCGCGAACACCGCCACCAGCAGCGTCGGGGCCAGCGCAACCAGTGTGAACACGCGCATCAGCCGCAGGTGCAGGCGCGAGCCCTCCGAGCGCTTGCGCCGCGCCGCGAGCATCGCCGCGAGGCGCCGCGCCACGAAGGCCGCGACCACCAGCGCAAACACGAAATCCGCCAGCAGCACGGCGCGCAACGCCCTGCCGCCGGCGACCATGTCGAGGTCGGACAGCGCGAAAAAAGTCAGCGCCGCCAGCAGCAACCCGAGCGCGAACATGGCCCGGCCGCTCGCCTTCCGCAGCGGAGCATACCGGGTCAGCCGGGCCATGCCGAGGCCGGAGAGGTTCGGGAACGGGCTGCGCATTCTGTGGCGACGCGTGTTGACTGCTCGACTGTGGCAATCTTACATCATTCTTTTGCCACGTGTAACCCGAATGTCGAGATCCTTGATCTTCTTCCTGAGCGTGTTGCGATTGATGCCCAGAAGCTCCGCGGTACGCACCTGATTGCCGCGCGTCGCCGACAGCGACAGCGCGATCAGCGGCAGTTCCATCTCCTTCAGAATGCGGTCGTAGAGCCCGTCCGGCGGCAGGCTGTCGCCATGCAGGTCGAAATAGCGCCGCAGGTGCGTCTCGATCGCCTGCGACAGCCGCTGCGGCGGCGTCGCCGGTTGGCCGGCGGCCGAACTCGGCCGCGCCGAGATCTCCTGGGTCACCACCGCGCCCGAGATCACATCGTCGGGGCACAGCACGCACAGCCGGCGCATCAGGTTCTCGAGCTCGCGCACGTTGCCCGACCATTCCTGCTTCTTCAGGACGTCGAGCGCCTCCTTGGCGATCGTCTTGCGCGGCAGGCCCTCGCCTTCGGCCTTGCGCAGGAACGCGCGGGCGAGGTCGGGTACGTCGTCGAGGCGCTCGCGCAGCGGCGGCAGCCGGATCGGCACCACGTTCAGCCGGTAGAACAGATCCTCGCGGAACCGGCCCTCGTTGATCAGCCCGCGCAGGTCCTGGTGAGTCGCCGCGACGATCCGCACGTCCGCCGTCTGCACCTCGCGGCCGCCGACGCGGGTGTATTCGCCTTCCTGCAGCACCCGCAGCAGCCGGGTCTGGGCGTCGAGCGGCATGTCGCCGACCTCGTCGAGCACCAGCGTGCCGCCCTTGGCCTGCTCGAACTTGCCCGACATCGCCCGGTCGGCCCCGGTGAAGGCGCCCTTCTCGTGGCCGAACAGCTCCGATTCGATCAGGTCGCGGGGGATTGCGGCCATGTTGATGGCGACGAACGGGCCCTTCTTGCGCAGGCCGAAGTTGTGCAGCGCGCGGGCGACCAGCTCCTTGCCGGTGCCGCTCTCGCCGGTGATCATCACCCCGAGGTCGGTGTTCATCAGCCGTGCGAGGATGCGGTAGACCTCCTGCATCGCCGGCGAGCGGCCGATCAGCGGCAGGTTGTCGCCGCCGATCGGCTCCTCCTCCCGGGGCGCGGTCGGGCGGGACTTCTGGTTCAGCGCCTTCGACACCTGCGCCAGAACTTCCTTCAGGTCGAACGGCTTCGGCAGATACTCGTAGGCGCCAACCTCCGCCGCCCGAATCGCGGTCATCACCGTGTTCTGCGCGCTCATCACGATCACCGGCAGGCCCGGCCGGCGCTTTCGAATGGCGGGCAGGAGGTCGAGCGCGTCACCGTCGGGCATCATCACGTCGGTGACGACCACGTCGCCCTCGCCCTCCTCGATCCAGCGCCACAGCGTCGAGGCGGTTCCCGTGGCGCGCACCCGGCAGCCCGCCCGGGTCAGCGCCTGGGCGAGCACCGTTCGGATCGACCGGTCGTCGTCCGCGACGAGAATGGTCCCTTCCATCAAGCCTCCGTGATCGACGCGGACTGGATCGACGCGGACTGGGCGGCCGGCGCGAGCGGCGCGTCTTCGTCGGGCGCCGCGCCGCGCCAGACCGGCAGCCGCACGAGGAACCGGGTGCGACCCGGCCGGCTGTCGCATTCGACCACGCCACCGTGATCGGCGACGATCTTCGACACCAGCGACAGCCCCAGCCCGGTGCCGTTGACCTTGGAGCTCACAAAGGGATCGAAGATGTCGCGCACCAGGCTGTCGGGCACGCCCGCGCCGTTGTCGGTTATGGTCACGAGCAGCGGCAGGCTTTCACTGCCGCCGCCCGGCCGCATCAGCTTGACGCCGGGGCGATAGGCCGTCCCCATGGTGATCCACCCGCCAACGCGGGGAATGGCTTCTGCGGCGTTCTTCAACAGGTTCTGGAAGACCTGGAGCAGCTGGTCCGGATCGCCGGCGGTCGGCGGCAGCGAGGGGTCGAAGTCCTCGGCGAAGCGGGCATGTGCTGCGAAACCCGCCCGGGCGGCGCGCTGCGCCCGGTCGAGCACGTCGTGGATGTTCAGGGGCCGTCGCTGCGCCGGCCGCAGGTCGCCGAACTGCTCGACCCGGTCCACCAGCTTGCCGATCCGCGCCGTCTCGGCCTGGATCAGGCTGGTCAGCTCGCGGTCGGCGTCGCCGAGGCCCATCTCCAGCAACTGCGCCGCGCCCGAGATCCCTGCGAGCGGGTTCCTGATTTCGTGGGCAAGCATCGCCGCCATCCCGGTCACCGAGCGCGCCGCGGACCGGTGGCCGAGACTGCGGTCCATCTTTTCCGCCATTCCCTGCGGATGCATCAGCAGCAGCACATCGCCGCCGGTTTCGTTCAGCGGGGTCGCGTGGACGTTCTGCAACTGCGCCGCCTGCTCCGACCAGCCGACCAGCACCTCGTACTGCGCCACCGAGACGCCGCTGCGCCGGGCCTGGCGCACCACGTCGAGCACGGCGCTGTCCTCGCCGAGATACTTGCCGAGCCGGCGGCGCTCCATCTGCTTCGCGGACGTCGCCCCGAAGTTCTCCGCCGCCGGGTTCGCCGCGCGGATCGTGTCGTCGGCGGCGATGACCAGCGCAGGATAGGGCAGCGCGCTCCAGACCGTCTCGAGGTTGACGCCGTTCACGCCGCCGCCCCCAGCGGAGCGCCGCAGTCCGGGATCGCGTTCAGCGCGCGGGCGACCGCTTGCGGGTCGGTCAGGGTCAGCACGCGCGTCCGCAGGCTCGCGCCGCCCGCGAGCCCGCCGAGATACCAGCCGAGATGCTTGCGCGCGACGCGCAGCCCGATGTCGGCGCCGTAGAACCCGAGCATCGCGTCGTAGTGCCCAGCGATGATCTCGCGCAGCGCCGGCCCCGTCGGCGGCGGCTCGGCCGCGCCCCCACGCAGCTCCGCCGCGATGCGCCCCGGCGCCCAGGGCCGGCCGCGGGCGCCGCGCCCGATCATCACCCCGTCCGCGCCCGAGCGCGCCAGCGCCGCCCGCGCCTCCGACGCGTCGCGAATGTCGCCGTTCACGACCACCGGGATCCGCACCGCACGCTTGACCGCCCCGACCGCCACCCAGTCGGCGCGGCCCTCGTAGAACTGCGCGCGGGTGCGGCCGTGCACGACGATCATCGCGACGCCCGCCGTCTCCGCCCGCGCCGCAAGCGCCGGGGCGGTGAGCGCCCCTGCATCCCAGCCGAGCCGCATCTTCAGCGTCACCGCTGTCGCCACCGCGCTCGTCACCGCCTCGATCAGCCGGAGCGCGTGGTCGTGGTCGCGCATCAGCGCCGCGCCCGACAGACCGCCCGTCACCTTCTTGGCCGGACAACCCATGTTGATGTCGATGATCCGGGCGCCCTGCCCCGCCAGCATGCGCGCGGCTTCGGCCAGCGGCGCCGGCTCGCGCCCGGCAAGCTGGACCGAGGTGCGATCGACGCCGAGCCCGAGCTCCGCCCGGGCGCGCGCCGAGGGCTTGGCGTTCAGCATCCCGCCGCAGGCCACCATCTCGGAGACGACGAGCCCGGCGCCGAAGCGCAACGCCAGCGCCCGGAAAGGCTCGTCGCTGATCCCGGCCATCGGCGCCAGAAAAACGGGCGTATCCGCCAAGATGCGCGCGATCGTGTCAGACATGCGCCTAATCCGTGTGCATGATCCACAATCAGTAGCCGAGCTTCGATGCGATGGCAAGTCCGCCGCATGTCCGCCGACGACGATCGCCGCGCCGGCGGCGGCGGCATTGTCGGGCCGGACGCTTCGCCCCTATATGGCTCGGTCCGGATCGAAGGGAACAGACATGCGGGTGGCCGGCTTGATCGTGGCGGCCGGTCGGGGGTTGCGGCTCGGGGCCGATGCGCCCAAGCAATATCAGCGGCTCGGCGCGCACACGGTACTGGGCTGGTCGCTGCGCGCCCTGCTCGACCACCCGGATGTCGGACCCGTCGTGGTCGCGATCCATCCCGACGACCGCGACCGCTACGCCGCCGCCGTCGCGGGCGTGGCAGATCCGCGGCTGCGCCCGCCGGTCGACGGCGGCGCGACGCGCTCGGCGTCGGTTCGCGCCGGGCTCGAGGCGCTGGCGCCGCTCGCTCCCGAGTTCGTGCTGATCCATGACGCCGCGCGCCCGTTCCTTCCCGCCGACGTGGTGTCGGGCCTGCTCGCCGCGCTCGAGACCTCCGCCGCCGCATGTCCCGGGCTGCCGGTGGTCGATGCGCTCTGGCGCGCCCCGGGCGGGACCGCGGACGCCCCCGTCGCCCGCGCCGACCTGTGGCGCGCCCAGACGCCGCAGGGCTTCCGCTTCGCGGCGATCCTCGCCGCCCACCGGGCGCATCCCGGCGACGCAGCCGACGACGTGGCCGTCGCACGGTCGGCAGGCCTCGAGGTTCGCCTAGTGCCGGGCGCGGAGGCGAACTACAAGATCACCACCGCCGCCGACCTCGCGCGGGCGCGGCGGCAGACGGAGGTGGCGATGGATATCCGCACCGGCAACGGCTTCGACGTGCACGCCTTCGGTCCCGGCGACGGCATCACCCTCTGCGGCGTGCGGCTGCCGTTCGACCGCGGCCTCGTCGGGCATTCCGACGCCGACGTCGGCATGCACGCGCTGACCGACGCGATCTTCGGCGCGCTGGCCGAGGGTGACATCGGTCAGTGGTTTCCGCCCTCCGACCCACTCTGGAAGGGCGAGGCGTCCGCTACCTTCCTGCGCAAGGCGATGGAGCGGGCCGCGACCGGCGGCTTCGCGGTGACCCATCTCGACTGCACGCTGGTCTGCGAGGCCCCCAGGATCGGTCCGCACGCGCCGGCCATGCGCGCCGCCCTTGCCGCGATCACGGCGCTCGATCCCCAGCGCATCAGCGTCAAGGCCACCACCTCCGAACGGCTCGGCTTCGCCGGCCGCGGCGAAGGCATCGCAGCACTCGCCACCGCCACCCTGGTGCGGCGATGAAGCTCCGCCTCACGCAGGCGATCGCCACCTTCGGCTACGTCGGGCTGCTGCCCGGTCCCGCCGGCACCTGGGGCTCGGCGGCGGCAATCCCCGTCGCCTATGCGCTGCACTGGCTCGGTGGTTTCCCGCTGCTGCTCGGCGCCACCGTGGCGGTCTACGGGGTCGGTTTCTGGGCCGCACGGGTCGAACTGGTCGAACTGGTCGACAAGAACGACCTCGACCCAGGCGAGATCGTCGTCGACGAAGTGGCCGGCCAGTGGATCGCACTATGGCCGCTGTCAGCCGGGCTCTGGTTCGCCGGCGCCGCGCCCGGCGTCTTCCCGTGGCCGGGCTGGGTCGCCGCCTTCGTGTTCTTCCGGTTGTTCGACGCTGTCAAGCGCGGGCCGGTGGGCTGGGCCGATCGCAAGAAGGGCGCGGCGGGCGTCATGCTGGACGACGTCGTCGCCGGGCTGATGGCGGCGGCAGTGGTGACCCTGCTCGCCGCCCTCGCCCACGGATGGCTCGCTTGATCGCCGAGACCCGCGCCCGCGCCGTGCTCGCGGCCGCGCGCGCCCGCGGCTGGATGATCGCCACCGCCGAAAGCTGCACCGGCGGCTTGGTCGGCGCGGCGCTGACCGACATCCCGGGTGCGTCGGACGTGTTCGACCGCGGCTTCGTCAGCTATTCCTACGCCGCCAAAACCGCGATGCTCGGGGTGCCGGAGGCGATGCTGGTCGACCATGGCGCGGTGTCCGAGCCGGTGGCGCGGGCCATGGCGTTAGGCGCGCTCGGCGGCTCGAAGGCGCAGCTCGCCGTGGCGATCACCGGGGTCGCCGGACCAGGCGGATCGGCGGCGAAGCCCGAGGGATTGGTCTGGTTCGCGGTCGCCAGCCCCGAGGGCGTCTCGGCGCAGCGACGCGACTTCGGGCCGATCGGCCGCGCCGCGATCCGCCAGCGCAGCGTCGAGACGGCGCTCGACCTCGCGCTTCAGGCCCTGGCGCGCGCGCCGTAGAGCGCTTCGGCCCGGCGCTCGAACGCGCGCACGATCCGCTGCATCGCCTCGTTGAACACCAGCCCGATCAGCCGCTGCAGGATCGCCGAGCGGAACTCGAAGTCCACGAAGAAGTCCACCTCGCAGTGGTTCGCGCCGCGGGGGTCGAACTTCCAGTGGTTGCGCAGGTATTTGAACGGCCCCTCCAGGTACTCGACGTCGATGGTCCGCGCCTGGGGACGCAGCGTCACCCGGCTGCCGAACCGCTCGCGGAACAGCTTGAACGAAACGACGAGGTCCGCCTCGATCACTTCGCCGTCGCCTTCGGGCAGCGGCGTGCGGCTGCGGATGCGCGCCGCCGCGACCCAGGGCAGGAACTCGTTGTAGCGGGCCACGTCGGCGATCAGCTCGAACATCTGCTCGGCGCTGTAGGGCATGATCCGTTTCTCGGCGTGGGTCGGCATCTGGCGGGAACTCGCGACCCTGGGTGATTGTGGCAGCCGGACGATGACAATAGGATGCCCGACCAGACAAGGGCAATGCGGCGGACGGGCCTCCATGGTAGCGCGGATCTACGTGATCGACGAGTTGATCTCGGCGAAGGCGATCGCGGCGCGGGTCGAGGCGCTGGCGCGCGAGATCTCGGAGCATTTCGCCGGCACCGACAAGCTGATCGTGGTGGGGCTGCTGCGCGGGTCGTTCGTGTTCATCGCCGACCTGGTGCGGGAGCTTGACATGGCCGTGGAGGTGGATTTCCTTGAGGTTTCGTCCTACGGCAACTCGACGGAGTCGAGCCGCGAAGTGCGGATCCTCAAGGACCTGCGCGGCGAGATCGAGGGGCGCGACGTGCTGGTGGTCGAGGACATCGTCGACACCGGGTTCACAATCAGCCACGTGTTGGCGATCCTGCGGACCCGGCGACCGGCGCGGCTGGAGGTCTGCGCGCTGCTCGACAAGCCGACCCGGCGGGAGGTGGACGTGCGCGCCCGCTGGATCGGCTTCGAGATCCCCGACAAGTTCGTGGTCGGCTACGGCATCGACTACGCCCAGCGGAACCGGAACCTGCCCTACATCGGGGCGGTGCGGTTCACCGAGTGACGCCCATTCACGTAACTGCTCACCTGGCAGAGATTTTCCTTTGACGGCGTGAGTCGGGCATGATTCACGCTTGGGATGGATCGCGTCGAACTTGAAGCGTTGAGCCGGGAGCAGCTGATCGAGTTGG
>JANOEW010000540.1:0-2238 GCA_031413475.1 Amaricoccus sp. | reverse complement strand
GTTCACGATCCAAAGCGCGCTGCGTGAATTCGCGGTCTGGAAATTCATTACCTTCCAGTTCATGCACGCCAGCGTCGGCCACGTGCTCTTCAACTGCATGGGCCTATTTTTCTTCGGCTTGGAGACGATCTGGGTGCCGATGACGATGTCCGCGCCGCCTTGCGCGATCATGTCGATGCGCGCCTTTAGCGCGCCGGCGCTCTCGGCGAGGTCGGAAGACAGGATCGCGACGCGCGCCGTCGGCCAGAGCGCGGCGGCCTCCTCGGCCAGGCGCTCGACGCCGGGGCCGAGCGCGGCCATGCGGCCCACGACGCCGCAGGCGGGGCAGGTCGCGGGGACCGGTTTCGTCGCGCCGCACTGGTGGCAGACAAGGCGGGCGCGGAAGCGGTGCTCGACCATGCGCGCGTCGCAGGCGTCGCAGCCGACTTGAGCGCCGCAGGCGCGGCAGAGCGTCAGCGGCGCGTAGCCGCGACGGTTAAGGAACAGCAGCGACTGCTCGCCCGCGGCGAGGCGCGCGGTGACCGCGGCCTCCAGCGGCCCGGAGATCCAGCGGCCCGGGGGCGGCTCGTCCAGCCGCAGGTCGATCGCGGCCATGCGCGGCAGCAAAGCCGCCCCGAAGCGATCGGGCAGATCGAGGCGGGCGTATTTGCCCGCTGCGGCGTTCGCCCAGGTCTCAAGCGACGGCGTCGCCGAGGCGAGCACCACCGCCGCGCCCTCGATCGCGGCGCGCAGAACCGCCATGTCGCGGGCGTGGTAGAGCGCGCCGTCCTCCTGCTTGTAGGAGCCGTCGTGCTCCTCGTCGACCACGATCAGGCCGAGCGCACGGAACGGCAGGAACAGCGCCGAGCGCGCGCCGACCACCAGCCGGGCGCCGCCTTCGGCAACGGCGCGCCAGGCCCGCCGGCGCCCGGCCTGGGTGACGCCCGAATGCCATTCCGCCGGGCGGGCGCCGAACCGCGCCTCGACCCGGTCGAGGAACTCGACCGACAGCGCGATCTCGGGCAGCAGCACCAGCGCCTGCCTGCCGCGGGCCAGCGTCTCGGCGACCGCCTCGAGGTAGACTTCGGTCTTGCCCGAGCCGGTGACGCCCTTCAGCAGCGTCGCCGAATAGCCGCCCGCCGCCACGCTCGCGCGCAGCGCGCTCGCCGCGGCGGCCTGGTCGGACGACAGGGCGCGGGCCGGCGCACCGGGGTCGAGCGCAGGGTAGGGCGCGTCGCGGGCGACCGTCTCGCGGGCGATCACCCCCTGGGCTTCGAGCCCCTTGACCACCGCGCCGCCGACGCCGGCGAGCTGCGCCAGCTCGGCCGGCGCGAAGCCGAGGTTGCCGTAGTGCGCGAAAGCCGCGAGCACCCGCGCCCGCGCCGCGGTCAGCCGGTCCGGGGCCTGACCGGTCAGGCGCAGCAGCGGCCGCGCCGAGGGCGGCTCGCCGAGGCCCGGGGCGCGGGTGGCGAGGCGCAGCATCGCCGTGAGCGGCGTCAGCGTGTAGTCGGCGGCCCGCGCGAGGAAGGCGCGCATCTCGGCGCGCATCGGCGGCAGGTCGAGCCGGCCGCCGGCGTCGCGCAGCTTGGCTGGGTCGAAGCCGCCCTCCCCTGGGCCCCAGACCACGCCCAGCACCCGCCGCGGGCCGAGCGGTGCCACCACGAAGTCGCCGGAACGCACCCCGCCCGCCGGGGCGCGGTAGTCGAGCGTGCGGTCGAGCCCCTCGGCGGTGACCACCGCCACCGGCGCGCCCTCGGCGAAGTGCCCTTCCGCGTGAGTCGGCTGTTCCATCGGCCTAGACCTTGGGCTAGTATTGCTGCGAACCACAAGGGCTGACGCCCGGACGCGGGAGTGACCTTCGCATGAAATTCTTCGTGGACACGGCCGAGATCGCCGAGATCGCCGAGCTGCACGCGCTGGGGCTGGTCGACGGGGTGACGACGAACCCGAGCCTGATCCTGAAATCCGGCCGCGACATCGTCGAGGTGACCCGCGAGATCTGCGCCATGGTCGAGGGCCCGGTCAGCGCCGAGGTGGCGGCGACCGAGGCCGGCGCGATGATCGAGGAAGGCCGCAAGCTCGCCGCCATCGCCGACAACATCGCCGTCAAGGTGCCGCTGACCTGGGCCGGCCTCGCCGCCTGCAAGACGTTGACCGGCGAGGGGCGGATGGTCAACGTGACGCTGTGTTTCTCGGCCAACCAGGCGCTGCTTGCGGCCAAGGCCGGCGCGAGCTTCATCTCGCCCTTCGTCGGCCGGC
>JANOEW010000539.1:0-4856 GCA_031413475.1 Amaricoccus sp. | reverse complement strand
CCCCAGGGCATCCAGGCCCGCAGCACGGCGGCACGTTCGGGTTCGCCTTTTTCGTCGTCCGGATCGATCGCATCTTCCGGGCGCGACGACCAGTCGGTGGCCGCCTCGGTCATCAGCTTCTTCGGCTGCCAGACCCGCAAGAACCCCGCAAGGGCCAGCATTGAGGCGATGGCGGCCACGACATCGACCAGCCAGGGGCCGTGGAAGTTCGACACGACATACTGCAGCAGCGCGAAAGAGCCACCCGCAACCAGCAAGGCGGGCCAGACTTCGATCATCCGGCGAAAGCCCACGAAGGCCCAGATCAGCCAGAACGGAATGATCAGCGAAAAGAACGGCAACTGCCGCCCGATCATGCCCGACAGTTCCAAGAGATCGAGCCCGGTTACCGCCGAAAGGGCGATCACCGGCGTGCCGAGCGCGCCGAACGCCACCGGGGCGGTGTTCGCGATCAGCGACAGACCCGCGGCCGAGAGCGGCGAGAAGCCGAGGCCCATCAGCATCGCTGCGGCCACGGCGACCGGCGTACCGAAGCCCGCAGCCCCTTCGAAGAAGACGCCGAAGCAGAAGGCGATGAACAGAAGCTGCATCCGCTTGTCGTCCGAGATGGTGCGGATGCTGCGGCGCAGGACGTCGAACTCGCCTTTCTCGTGGGTCAGCGGCCTATGAAGCGGCCGAGGCGTTCAGCGCACTCTACGCGCAGCGTTGCCCTGGAGCCGGGTTCCTAAGAACGATCGTGCTTCGCCGGATCGGATCATCCGCACGTGCTGGGCTAGAGACCGCCCGTAACCTGTTGGGCCGCTTGGACGGGCAGCCGGTTCCGGAGGACGAGATCGGAGACGAAGGACCTCCGACTGATGAGGCGCCACCCGATCCCCAAGAAATTCAGTTCCTAAGTGATATAGAGCGAAACCTTGAAGCTGTAGTATCGGGTACAGATACCGACCCAAAGGTGCAGGTAATCCTGCACTACCTCCGTCAGAAGCAATGGCTTGAGGACAATGGCGCCATCATTTTCAGCCAGTATCGCGCTACCGCAGAGTGGGTTCTGGAGGCGCTGTGCGAGGCCTTCCCGAGTGAGCCGGTTGCTCTCTATGCAGGCGGTGCAGCGTCATTCGTGCAGCGTGGGAACGAGCGCCGCACCGCGGCACGGGATCAGATCAAGAAACGGATTCGCGACGGTGAGATCAGGCTAGTATGTGCGACGGACGCGGCATGCGAGGGGCTGAACCTCCAGCGCCTCGGGGCGCAGATCAACGTGGACATGCCTTGGAACCCGTCACGCCTCGAACAGCGGAAGGGTCGCGTGCAACGGATCGGCCAAGCTCGAGACAACGTCCACATCCTGAACTTGAGATACGCGGGAACGGTCGAGGACGCGGTCTACGCGGCTCTGTCCAGCCGGTTCGGGGACATCTTCTCAGTTCTCGGGCAGCTACCGGATGCCTTCGAGGACGACTGGATCACAGCGGTTTTGCAGGACCGAACAGCGCTCAGGAACTTCTCGCAGCGGGTGGAAATCTCTCGCCCAGCGATGGAGCTTCGCTACGCTCGCGACGTCGCAGACGATCAAGGTCTCGATTGGGAATTCGCGGAGAAGGTGCTTTCATCCAGGGACATCGACGAGTGGATGCGAAAGGGCTGGTGACTTCCGGCCGGTCGCCCGCACGGGGTGCAATCGAGACGGCAGCGTCACGCGGGGGCCCAGTGCTCTGGGCATGGCTCCATGCCGAACGGTTGGATTTCAGACTCCTTCGCCACCCACAGATTCTGTCGAAATCCGCTCTCGATGCCGCGAAAAATACCTAATGAAAACAGCCGCCTGAGGCTCCCCACCAAATCACCCAAAGTCAACAGGTCCGGAGAATATCGGCCCGGAGAGAACGGACTCCCGCCTTCCCGCCAGGGCCGCAGTGGGGAGCCTCGCCTATATAACCCTAGAAAACAACGACAAATTTCCCCGATGCGCGCGAGCGTAGAGGGAGTTTTCGGGAGGCTATGGCGGAGGGAACGCAACTGCCGTCGAACCTTCTCTGGGCGGCAAGCCACTGATCTTATTAGGATGCCCTCTTCACAATCCGAATGGGTACGTTTCATCTTCCCCGGCAATCACCTGTGTCGGCAGTGGCGTGAGCGCATGGGTCTCGTCAAACCAGACGAAAGCGTCATACTGATCGGGCAGCGAGGCTCGGCTGTAGTGGCTCCAGCGTTCGGTCTCGGGCCGGTAGATGACTCCGATGTAGCGCTCCAGCCTGGGATCGGAGAGGGCCTGCCGCAGGTCTGGCTCCAGACCTTCCCGCATGTCCAGCAGCGCGCGGGCGTGGCCCGCCTCGTGGAAGAGAGCCTCGTAGCTGTCGGGGCGCGAGGGACGCACCGTCTTGATCTCCATCGGCGCGTCCCATTCGGATGCGGCCGCAACCGTGCCCGCATGGGTCCCGAAGCCGATCAGGACCGTGTCGCCCCCCCATGCCTGCCGGCAGAGCTGGCCTATGTTCAGCTCGCCGCGCTCCGAGCCCATCTCGGTGAACCGCGCGTCGCCGATATGGGAGTTGTGGGCCCAGACGACGGCCTTCCTGTCAGGGCCCGCCCAGGCGAGGATGCGCTGCAGGGTCTCGAACATGTGCCGGTCGCGCAGGTTCCAGGATTCGCGGGAGCCGTAATACATGATCCGGTAATAGCGCTCTGCGTGGGCCACGAGACGGGCGTTCTGCGCCGCGTCGAAGAACAGATCGCCATCCCGGTCCGCGTAGCTCAGTTCCTTCTGCAGCAGATCGACGAGCGTCCGGGTCACCGGTGTCTCGCAGAGGGCGTATCCCTTTGAAAGCGACGCCCTGCCATAGGCCGCCAGCTCGCGTGACCAGGGCGTGAGGCAGCCATATCGCGCGCGCGCCACCTCAGCCGCCTTCGGATCGACCCGGTCGAGATACCCGAGGACGGCCGCCATCGAAGCGTTCATGCTGTAGAGATCGAGACCGTAGAAGCCGACGCGCTCGTCGCGCGGCTTCCCGGCGTTGTGGCCGCGCAGGAAGCTGACGAAATCATCAACATCGCGGTTACGCCACATCCAGGTCGGGAAGCGGGTGAACGGCGCGGCGCGCATCGGCTGATACGGCCCCAGCTGCACATATCGGTCTATGGCCGCGGCATCAGGCCAGTCGGCCTCGACGGCGACGACGGAGAAGCCGTGGCGCTCTATCAGTCGCCGGGTGATCGCGGCGCGGGCGCGGTAGAACTCGGACGTGCCATGGGAGGCCTCCCCGAGCAGGACGACTCTGGCCGAAGCGAACCGGTCGAAGGCCGCGGCAAAGGCCGGATCGTCAATGTCGGGCAGCGGCTCGGACGCCTTTCGCAGTCGTTCGACCAGCGGCGGCGGCGCGGCGGCCTCGGGCTCCGGGGCAAGGCGCGGCGCGGCAGGCGCGAGATAGTGCTGGAACCAGGCGCCGGCCATCTCGGTCACTGACTCCAGCGCGCCAGGCTCCTCGAAGAGATGCGTGGCGCCAGGGACGATCCGGAGCAGCTTCTCGCAGGTGAGCGTCGCAAGGGCCTGGCGGTTGAGTTCGATGACGTGGCGGTCCTCGCCGCCGACGATCAGCAGCGTGGGAGCCGTGACCTCTGCGAGCCTTGGCCCGGCGAGATCGGGCCGCCCGCCGCGCGATACCACCGCGGAAACCCGGCCGCGAAGCTCGGCGGCGGCGAGAAGCGCCGCGCCGGCCCCGGTGCTCGCGCCGAACAGGCCCAGCGGCAGGTAGGCGATGTCCGGCTCGCTGCTGATCCACAGCGCGGCCTGCATCACGCGTTCCGCGAGCAGCGGAATGTCGAAGACGTTTCGACGGTCGCGCGCTTCGTCAGGCATCAGCAGATCGAGCAGGAGCGTCGCGAATCCCTTGGCGTTCAGCGCGTCCGCGACGGCCATGTTGCGCGGGCTGAGCCGGCTCGAGCCGCTGCCATGGGCGAAGAGGATGATGCCCCGCGGGTTAGGCGGAACGCGGAGGTCCCCGGCGAGTCCGAGCGGCGGGATTTCGGCTCTGCGTCTCGAGAGGGAAGACGGCGCGCCGCCAGCAGCTTCTGACCAGACCTCGCGCAGAAGCCCGACGGTCTCCTCGTCGCTCAGCTGGTGGAAATCGTCATAGAAGCCGCCCACGCCGCGGAAGCGTCTTTCGGAACGGAGGCAGATTACCAGATCGGCCTCGCCCTCGATGTTCGCCAGAGCCTCCGCCGGCGCCACCGGGATGGCGATGACCACTTTGGCCGCGCCCAGCCTGCGGATCGCGATCAGGGCCGCCTTCATCGTCGCGCCGGTCGCGAGGCCGTCGTCGACGATGACCGCAGTACGCCCACTCGGGTCCACTTGGGGACGGTCTCCGAGATATTTCGCGCGGCGGCGCTCGAGCTCCGCCAGCTCGCGGGCGCGGGCGCGCTCGAGCCAGGCGTCATCGGCTCCGGACCCGCGGCGGACCTCCTCATTGATCACGGTCTGCGGGTTCGCGCCGTCGACGATGGCGCCGAGCGCGACCTCCGGCGCGCCGGGAGCGCCGATCTTTCGCACGAGGATGAGGTCGAGCGGGGCTCCAAGGGCGCGCGCGACTTCCGCCGCGACGGGCACGCCGCCGCGCGGCAAGGCGTAGACGACCGGGCGGTCAAGCGCCATCGGAACCAGCCGCGCCGCCAACTGACGGCCAGCGTCGACGCGATTAGTGAAATTTGGCTGCGAGTCATCCATAATTGACATCATAGTGGAGTGCGTCCTTCTCGCTGGACAGGATCACGCGGCGGTTTTGACAGGGGTGCGGGTGTTGCGGTCCTCGAACTGGATGGGGCTGAGATAGCCCAAGGCGGAGTGTAGTCTGCGGGTGTTG
>JANOEW010000538.1:0-1906 GCA_031413475.1 Amaricoccus sp. | reverse complement strand
CGGCTCAACCCGCGCGACATGGCCGCGGTGCTGCGCGACGTGCCCGAAGAGACCCTGCTGGTCGCGCTGAAACTCGGCGAGGCGCGGGGTAGCGCCACCGCGCCGTTCGTGCTCGAAAACCTGCCGCGCCGGTTGTCCGAGCGCTACGTCGAGGACCTCGCCACGCTGCCGGAGCCGGGGCGCAAGGAGGGCGAAGCGGCGCAGATCGAGATCACCAAGGCGATCCAGGCGCTGGTGCGCGAAGGCCAGATCCGCTTCGTCGAAAAGGACGTCGCGGCCGGTTGACGCCGGTTGACGCCGCGCCGCTTGCCAGCCCGCGCCCGCCGCAGGTAGCCTGACCCGGCAGGTGCGGCGTCCTCGGGCGGGATCCGGCCGCGCAGGGGGCGGACCATGGTCACGGAGATGCAGCACAGAGCCTTTCTCGGCGTGCTCGCGTTGGCGTCGATCGGCTTCTTCTGGGTGATCCTGCCGTTCTTCGGCGCCGTGTTCTGGGCGGTGATCCTCGCCATCGTCTTCCGTCCGCTCCAGGCTTGGCTCGAACGCGCGCTCGGGGGGCGGCGCAACCTCGCCGCCGGCCTCAGCCTGTTCGTTTGCATCGTGAGCGCGATTCTGCCGATGATCGTGGTGATCGGCGCGTTGATCAGCGAGGGCACGCAACTGGTGCAGCGTATCCAGAGCGGCGGCTTCGCCCCGCCGCCGAGCGCGGGCGAGCTGTTCGACAAGCTGCCAAACTGGGCGCAGGCGGCGCTCGATCGGATCGGCATCGGCGACTTCGACGCGCTGCGCGGCCGGCTGGTCTCGGCGCTGACGCAGGTGAGCCAGTTCCTCGCCGCCCAGGCGCTGAACGTGGGCCAGAACACGCTGCGGTTCTTCGCGAGCTTCGGGATCATGCTCTACGTGCTGTTCTTTCTGTTCCGCGACGGGCCGGCGATCGGGCGCACGATCCGCGCCTCGCTGCCGTTCAGCCCGGAGGTGAGCCGGGCGCTGCTGTCCAAGTTCGCCGCCGTAATACGGGCGACGGTCAAGGGAAACGTGATCATCGCGGCGCTACAGGGCGCCATCGGCGGCGTCACGTTCTGGTTGTTGGGGGTGCAGGGCGCATTCCTGTGGGGCGTGATGATGGCGTTTCTGTCGCTTCTGCCGGCGGTCGGCGCGGCGATCGTCTGGGCGCCGGTGGCCGCGTATCTGCTGCTGAGCGGCGACTATGTCCGTGGCGGCGTGCTTGTCGCGGTCGGGGTCGCGGTGATCGGCCTCGTCGACAACGTCCTGCGCCCGCCCCTGGTCGGCAAGGAGACGCGGCTGCCGGACTACGTGGTGCTGGTCTCGACGCTGGGCGGTCTGTCGCTGTTTGGCATCAACGGCTTCGTCATCGGCCCGCTGATTGCGGCGCTGTTCTTCGCCTGCTGGACCATCTTCCGCGACGATCGGGCCGAGCGCGCCGCCCGGGACCTCGCCGTCGCAGCGCCGGCGACCGCCGCGACGCCGCCGCGGTGACGGCCGATGCGGGTGGCCAGCCGCGCGCGGTTTGCATCCCGGCCCGCGCCGGTCTAGGCAAGGGCGGCAAACGCAGGCGGATCGGACATGGCGTTCTTCCAGAAGCTGAAGGAGCGGCTCTTCAAGTCCTCGGCGAAGCTCGACGAGGGGCTTGACGCGCTGATCGACGAGGCCCCGGCGCCGCCGCGACCGGTCCCGGCGACGGCCGAGCCGATCGCCTCGGACACGGCGCTTCCGCCGCCCCCGGCCCCGGAACCGGCGGCTCGCCCGGGGCTGGTCGGCCGGCTGTTCGGCGGGGCCGAAAAGGGCCGCGTGCTGGACGACGCCATGCTCGAGAGCCTCGAGGAACTGCTCATCGCGGCCGACATGGGCGTCGACACCTCGCTCAAGCTCGCCGCGCGCATGGCCGAGG
>JANOEW010000537.1:0-4145 GCA_031413475.1 Amaricoccus sp. | reverse complement strand
CAGCGGGCGCGGGCCGTGCAGGAGGCGTATCGGGCGCGGCTCGCCGCGCGGCGGGCCGAGTTGAGCGCGTTGGCGGCGCGGCTCGGCTGGCGGGTGCTGTTCCACCGCACCAGCCAGAGCCCGCGTTCGGCGCTGTTGTGGCTTTATATGGCGATCGGCGACGGGCGAGGGTGATCGAATGACGATCGGCCCCCTCGCGTTTCTCGCGCCTTGGCTGCTGGCGGCGCTGGTCGTGCTGCCGGCGCTGTGGTGGCTGTTGCGCGCGGTGCCGCCGTCGCCGGCGCGGCGGGCCTTTCCGGGCGTGCGGCTGCTGCTGGGGCTGAACGATCCGGAGCGCGTGCCGGACCGCACGCCCTGGTGGCTGTTGCTGCTGCGGATGCTGGCGCTCGCGGCGGCGATCCTCGCTTTCGCGGGTCCGGTGCTGAACCCGAGCGAGGCCGGGTCGGACGCGCCGCTGCTGGTGCTGGTCGATGGCGGCTGGGCGGACGCCCCGGACTGGACCGCGCGGTCGAGCCGGATCGCGGCGGCGCTGGAGACGGCGTCGCGCGACGGAAGGCCGGCGGCGATCCTCAGCATGACGAGCCCGCCGCCGGTCGAGGCCGCATTGCCGCTGCGCGCGGCGCAGGACTGGAGCGGGCGGCTGGCGGGCCTCGCGCCGCGGGCCTGGGCGCCGGACCGGACGGTCTGGGCCGCGTGGATCGCCGGCCTGGAGGGCGCGTTCGAGACCCTGTGGCTCAGCGACGGCATCGGCCACGGCGGCGAGGCCGAGCTGGCCGCAGCGCTGCTTGCGAGGGGGCCCGTGACCCTGGTGAAGCCACCGCGCGAGGCGATCGGGCTGACGCCGCCACGGCTGGACGCGGGCGAACTGGTGGTCACCGCGCTGCGTCCCCCGGGCGCAGCGGCGCGGCCGGTGGCGGTGACGGCGATCGGGCCCGACCCGAACGGGATCGAGCGCGCGCTGGGCGCGGCGTCCGGGGCGTTCGCGGCGGGCGAGACATCGACCGAGCTGACGCTCGACCTGCCGATCGAGTTGCGAAACCGGGTGAGCCGGGTGGCGCTGAGCGAGGCGCGTTCGGCCGGGGGCGTGGCGCTCGCCGACGACAGCGTGCGGCGGCGCAAGGTCGGGCTGATGTCCGGGCGCGCGGGCAGCGAGGCCCAGGACCTGATCGACCCACTGCACTATTTGCGAAAGGCGTTCGAGCCGTTCGCCGAGGTGATCGAGGCGCCGCTCGGCGACATGCTCGGGACCGCGCCGGACGTGCTGGTCCTCGCCGACGTCGGGGCCTTCGGCGACGGCGAGCGCGCGGCGCTGACCGACTGGGTCGAGCGCGGCGGACTGCTGTTGCGCTTCGCCGGACCGCGACTGGCGGCGTCGGGCGCGGGTCAGCTCGAGACCGACCCCTTGTTGCCGGTGCGTCTGCGGGCGGGGGGGCGCAGCGTCGGCGGCGCGATGTCCTGGGGCGCGCCGCGGCGCTTGCAGCCCTTCCCCGAGGCCAGCCCGTTCGTCGGGCTGGTGGTGCCCGAGGACGTGGACGTCTCGGCGCAGGTCATGGCGCAGCCCGATCCCGACTTGCCCGACCGGGTGATGGCCAGCCTCGATGACGGCACGCCGCTCGTCACCGGCGCGCCGCTCGGCGAGGGGCGGGTCGTGCTGGTGCACGTCACCGCCAACGCCGACTGGTCCAGCCTGCCGCTCTCGGGCCTGTTCGTGCGGATGCTGGAGCGTCTGACCCAGAGCGCCGGTGGGCTCGGCGGGGAGGGGGAGGCGCCGGAAGGCGTGAACTGGACCCCGCTTCAGGTGCTGAACGGCTTCGGCGATCTCGAGACGCCAAACATGATCGCGGGGGTGTCGGGCGCGCGGCTGGCGGCCGAACCGCCGTCGGAAACCATGCCGCCGGGGGTCTACGCCAGCGGCGACCGGCGCGCGGCGCTGAACGTTCTGCGCGCCGGCGCGACGCTGGCGGCCATGGCCGAGCTGCCGGCGGGCGTGACCGTCGAGGCGCTGGAGCGGCCGGATGAAACCCGGCTGGGGCCCTGGCTGCTGGCGGTCGCGCTCGGGCTGCTGGCGCTCGACGTGCTGGCGACGCTGGCGCTGTCGGGCCGGCTCGGCACCCGTCGGGCGGCGAAGGCCGCGGCCGGGGCGCTGCTGGCGGTCGTGCTGATCGCGCCCGACGCCGTTTGGGCGCAGGACGCCGAGGCGGAATTGCTGCGCGCCGCCAACGAGACGGTGCTCGCCTACGTGGAAACCGGCAATCTGCGGGTCGATGCGGTCAGCCGGGCCGGTCTGACCGGCCTGAGCCGGGCGCTGTTCGCGCGCACGGCGATCGAGCCGAGCGAGCCGGTAGCGGTGGACCTCGAGCGCGACGAGCTGGCGGTGTTCCCGTTTCTCTACTGGCCGATCACCGAGGGCCAGCGCGTGCCCTCGGACGCGGCCTATGCCAAGCTCAACGACTTCCTGCGCTTCGGCGGCATGATCCTGTTCGACACCCAGGACGCCCAGCTCGGGGGCGAGTTCGGCGCCAGTACGCCGAATGGACGGGTGTTGCAGCGGGTGGCGTTGCGCCTCGACGTGCCGCCGCTGGAGCCGATGCCGGCGGATCACGTGCTGACGCGGACGTTCTACCTGTTAAAGGACTTCCCCGGGCGCTGGATGGGCGCGCCGGTCTGGGTCGAGGCCGCGGCGCAGGCCGAGGAGGTCGAGGGCCTGCCGTTCCGCAACCTCAACGACGGCGTCACGCCGGTGGTGATCGGCGGCAACGACTGGGCCTCGGCCTGGGCGGTGGGCGAGGGCGGGCAGGCGATGTTCCCGGTCGGCCGCGGCATCGCCGGCGAACGGCAGCGCGAGATGGCGATCCGGTTCGGGGTGAACCTGATCATGTACGTGATGACCGGCAACTACAAATCCGATCAGGTGCACGTGCCCGCGCTGCTCGACCGGCTGGGGCAGTAGATGGTCCAGGCGATCAGCTTCGATCCGCTGCTGCCCTGGGCGGTGATCGCGGCGCTGGCGACGCTGGCGGCGCTCGTGGTCGCGCTTGCGCTGTGGCGGGGCCTCTCCGGCTGGTGGCTGCGCGCGCTGGCGGCCTTCGTTTTGCTCGCCGCGCTCGCCAACCCGTCGCTGCGCGACGAGGACCGCGCGCCGGTGGCCAACATCGCGGTGGTGGTGATCGACGATAGCGCCAGCAACGGCATCGACGGCCGGCCCGAGCAAACCGCGGCCGCGGTGGCGGGGCTCGAGGCCGAGCTCGATCGGCTGGCGCAGGGCGGCGCGCTGGAGGTGCGGACGCTGCGGGTGACCGACCGCGGCGACGACGGCACGGCGCTGCTCGGCGCGCTTGCCGAGGCCGCAGCCGAGCTGCCGCCCGAGCGGATCGCCGGCGCGATCCTGGTCACCGACGGGCAGGTCCACGATCCCGAGGCGCTGGTCGAGTTTCCCGGGCCGGTGCACGTGTTACTGACCGGAAGCGCGCGGGACTGGGACCGCCGGGTGGTGATCGAGACCGCGCCGGCCTTCGCGATCGTGGACGAGGCGGTCAGCCTGCGGCTGAAGGTCGAGGACCTCGGCGCGACGCCGGGCCCGACGGGGCCGGTGGAGCTGACCATCGCGCTCGACGGGGCCGATCCAATGAGCTTTTCGGCGCCGGTCGGACGCAGCGTCACCGTCCCGGTCACGCTGCAACGGGGCGGCGTCAACGTGCTGGAGATCGCCACGCCCGTCGCCGAGGGCGAGCTGACCGACCGCAACAACGCCGCCATCGTCTCGATCAACGGGGTGCGCGACCGGTTGCGGGTGCTGCTGGTGTCGGGCGAGCCCTATCCGGGCGAGCGGACCTGGCGCAACCTGCTGAAGTCGGACTCGGCCGTCGACCTGGTGCACTTCACCATCCTGCGGCCACGGGCAGGGCGGATTCGTCGTAGCTGCCTTCGAGTTGCCAGGCGGTGTCGGTGCGGGAGATGCGCCAGAGTGAGCCGTCGGCGAGTTCCACGTCCCACTCCTCGGTGGTCCAGATGTCGCGCGCGTCCCACCATCCGCCGTCGAGCCGGAACGGGCCGCCCGCTTTGCTGACGAGCCCGACTTGCTGCTCAGACCCTTTTCAGCCAGGAAGATGCGGGCTCGTCGTGGGTTGGGGGCGGGGTTGGGGGCG
>JANOEW010000536.1:0-6957 GCA_031413475.1 Amaricoccus sp. | reverse complement strand
CCACAGCTCGACTTCGAGACCGAAGAACCGAAAGCTGTCGTCGGTGATCTTGTTGAGCCAGTCGAGGGTCGCGCGGTGCTCCTCGGTGAATCGGGCCGCGATCCAGACGATGGTCACCGCCTGCAGACCCGACGCATAGGTCAGCAGTTGTCCGAGATGGCCGTGATCGGTCCGCTCCAGCTGGTTCTCGACGAGCACCCAGGCGTCGGTACCGATGTCCTTGCACAGGATGTCCGCGCGGAAGGGTCCGACCGCGCGTTCCTGCGCCTCGAGTTCGAGGTCGATGCCGAGCGTCTCGCCGAGCACAGCGATGTTCTCCGGCAGCGCGAGCCAGGGCGTGAAGTCGCTCGCCTCGCTCGACCATATCTCGCGGAGTTCGATCCGCACGAGCCGTCCCATGACCTGGTGGTTCATCCCGCTCCTCGCGCCGAGCTTCGGCGGGAGCGATAAGATGGGATGCAAAAGAAACCGATAACGCCGGGTCCGAGAGAGGCGGACGCCTGGTCGGGGCGATAGGATTCGAACCTACGACCTACGGTACCCAAAACCGTCGCGCTACCAGGCTGCGCCACGCCCCGACGCGCGCGCTTTACTCCCGGTCGGCGCCGCTTGGAAGCGAAAAGCGGGTCAGTCCGCGGTGCAGCTCCAGACGGCGGCGCCGGGGTCGATCGCGGGGTGGCGCAACTCGGCGCCCGGGGCGATGCCGAGGTCGCGGGCGGCGCCGCCGTTGATTTCGAGCACGAACCGGACCGGGGTCTCTCCGCCGGGGATCGAGGTGAGGTCGCCGGGGACGGCGTTCTCGTGCACGCGCACCAGGCGTCCCGCCGCGTCGAAGAACAGCATGTCGAGCGGGATCAGCGTGTTCTTCATCCAGAACGCCACCGGTCGGGGGGTCTCGTAGACGAAGAGCATGCCGCCGAAGCGCGGAAGGCGGTCGCGGAACATCAGGCCGCGCGCGCGTTCGACCTCGTCGTCCGCGACTTCGACGGCGAAGCGCAGCCGGGTGTCGCCCTGGCGCAGATCGGCGACGTCCGGCGCGCAGTCGGCGGCGCGGGCGACCTGCGCGGCGAGCGCGAGGGCGAATGCGAGGATCAGTGCGAAGTTGGGCGCGACGGCCAGCGCGAACACGGGTCCGAACACCGGGGCGGACGCCGCCGCGCGGTATTCAGCCCGCATCGTCGAGGCCGAGACGCGCCACGTAGTCCCAGCTGCGGACCTCGTAGACCATCGGGCCGCGCGGTCCCGCGGTGACGCGCACCGCGAGCACGTCGCCGGCCACGACCTCGCCGTAGCCGAACTGGCGCAGCGTCTCCATGTGCAGGAACACGTCTTCGGCCTTGGCATAGACGTTGACGAAGCCGAAGCCCTTGACCCGGTCGAACCATTTGACCCGCGCCGGCTCGAGCGGGCCGGCGGCCTGGCCGTTCGCCGGGTCGAACAGCGCGGCGATGGCCTCGGGCGGACCGGCAGCGGGCACGATCTCGACGACTTCGACCGCCTGGCGGCCACGTTCGGTCTGCTGGACGCTGAGCACGATCTCGGCGCCCTCGGCGACCGAGGAAAACCCGAAGACGCGCAGCACGTTGCCGTGCAGCAGGATATCCCCGCCGCCGTCCTCGCCCACCACGAAGCCGTAGCCCTTGGTGGCGTCGAACCATTTCACACGACCACGCACAATCATTCTACAAACATCGCCATTGTTCTGGCAGGCCCCGCCCGCGCCGGCGGCGTATCCTGCGGCAGCAGCAAGAAACGTAACCATTCTAAAGGCGACTCCTCATGGGAGGAATATATGTATTGGCGCCCGACGCAAGCGACGAAAACGCTTGACATGGCCCGCAACGCAAATGCAACCGGGGATTGAAGAGCGACGGCCTGAGCGGTCAGACGTGCTGCCCGCCGTTGATTTCGATCTCGACGCCGGAGACGTAGGAGCTTTCGGGGCCGCAGAGGAAGTAGATGGTGCGCGCCACTTCCTCGGGCTTGCCGAGCCGGCGCAGCGGGATCGCCTTGGCGAGTTCCTCGGTGCCGGGGCTGAGAATGTCGGTGTCGATCTCGCCGGGCGCGATGGCGTTGACGCGGATGCCCATCGGCCCGAGGTCGTGCGCCATTTCGCGGGTCAGCGCGGCCAGAGCCGCCTTCGACGTGGCGTAGGCCGGGCCGGCGAAGGGATGCACCCGGGCGCCGGCGATCGAGGTGACGTTGACGATCGTGCCGCGCGCGGCGGCGAGTTCGTCGATCAGGCCGCGGGCGAGGATGACGGTGGCGAAGAAATTGACGTGGAACACCCGGCCCCAGGTCCGCAGATCGGTGGTCAGCGTCGACTGCCGGCCGCCGTCTTGGTCCTTGGGCGAGACGCCGGCGTTGTTGACCAGCGCCTCGAGCCGGCCGTCGGGCAGGCGGCGCTTGATCTCGGCGACCGCCTCGATGGTGTTGTTGGGGTCGGAGAGGTCGACCTGGATGTGATCGTCGGGGCCGGCCTCCCAGGGGCAGTCCTCGGGGAAGGGGTGGCGCGAGCAGGTGATCACCCGCCAGCCCGCCGAAGAGAACCGCTTGACCGTGGCGTGGCCGATCCCCCGGCTCGCCCCGGTCAGCAGCAGTGTCTTGCGCTCCGGCATCGCGGGGCCCCCTTCCGCCATTCGCAGGTAGCCGGTCGACGCGGGGGGTTCAAGGGCGCCGGCGTGGCGAGGGGCACGCGCCCGGCGGTCCGAGGGCGAGGTCTTGACCGTCTGGACGCGCAGTCCTGAACGGCGCAGAATCGCGCCGGGCGCAGCGCCCGCGCGGGAGGGTTCGATGCGGAGGCAGGCTGGGGTACTGGCTTTGGCGTTGACGGCGGTCGCGGCGATGCCACTCGATCTCGCGGCGCAGTCGCGGTCGGGCGTGCTCACCTTGGCGCAGGTCGAGCGTAAATACCCGGCGATGAACGCGGTGCATATCGTGAAATGCGACAAGGCGGCGACGGCTTCTACGACCGCGGCGAAATGGCCTGCGTGAGCAGCATCTATCGCATGTTGTACCTGTCGTCGCGCTGACCGGAGACCCCTGCGAAAACCCCGCGCCGGCGCCGATCCCGCACTGTCCGCGCGCGGACAAACACATAAGCTATTGAAAATTATTGATTAGGCGCTCGGCCTTTACGACTTCTTCACCACGAAAGCCCGCGGCCGCGCCTCAGAGTTGCACGCCGCGGGTGAGCGCGCCGTCGATGACGAGGTTCGCGCCGGTGGTGAAGGACGACGCCGGGCTGGCGAGGAACACGACGCCGCGCGCGATTTCTTCGGGGGTCGCCATGCGGCCGGTCGGGTTCAGGCGCAGCGCTTCGGCGAAGAGGTCGGGGAGGTTCTGCTCGGCGTAGTGCCAGAAGCCGTCCGCGAAGTAGGTGTTGCCGGGCGAGACGACGTTGGCGCGGATGTTCTTGCACGCGAGCTTGAAGGCGAGGTCGGCGCCGTAGCGCACCAGCGCCGCCTTGAAGACGCCGTAGGCCGGCCCGGTGAAATCGACCTCGCGACCGGAGACCGAGGCGATCAGGGTGATCGAGGCGGCCCCGGATTTCTCCAGCCAGGGCATGGCGGCCCAGACCAGCCGCACGCTGTGCATCATGTCGACGTTGAACTCGGCCAGCCACGACGCCTCGTCGTCGTTCATCGCCGCCAGCGCGGAGACGTTGCCGACGACCATGTCGAGCCCGCCGAGCGCCGCGGCCGCGTCGGCGACGAACGCTTCGAGCGCCGGCTTGTCGGCGACGTCGAGCGCCCGGCCGAAGGCGGTGACGCCTTTGGCGGCGAGGCTCGTCGTGGTCGCCGCGACGTCGTCGGCGTTGCGGGCGCAGATCGCGACATGCGCGCCTTCGTCGGCGAAGAGGTCGGCGCAGCGGCGGCCGATGCCTTTGGTTCCGCCGGTGATCAGCGCACGCAGGCCGGTGAGGCCGAGATCCATGGTGGAGTTCCTTGCGTCAGGGCGTGAGGTAGGTCTTCTTCATCGCGGCGCCGATGGTGTATTTCGGGTCGACCATGTTGCCGAGGCGGACGCGCCCGGCCTGGGTGCAGAGCAGATAGGCCTCGGATTCCTCGAAGCCGTAGTCGTCGACCATCCAGCGGATCAGGTCGCGGTAGGCAATGCGGGCCGCGTCCTCCATCGGCCGGGCGGACCCGAGAGCCATGATTTCGGTCTCGGTCTCGAGGCGCGGACCGGGGATGGTCCAGCCCTTGATCAGGTCGATGGCGATTTCGACGGTGGCGGGAATCTCGACGGCGACGCCGCAGAGCTCGCCGTCGCCCTGGCGGCCGTGGCAGTCGCCGAGGAACAGATGCGCCTCGGGGCGCTGGACCGGGAAATAGGCGATCGCGCCCGGGGCCATGTCGGGCAGATCCATGTTGCCGCCCCAGTAGTCGGGCTGGAGCGAGGACACCGCCTCGATCTCGGGCGAGACGCCGAGCGTGCCGATGAAGGGCTCGTAGGGCAGGGTGATGCGGTCGGAGAACACCACGCCCGCGGGCGTGACCTGCATTTTCTTGACGCGCTCCGGGATGGCTGGATTCAGCATCGCGGTCTGGGCGGTGGCGACGAGGCCGCCGAAACCGGCGATCAGCGCCGTGGTGCCGACGGGTTGCGGGCCGCGCGGCAGGATGGACCGGATGTGCACCGCCAGCGTGTCGCCCTTCGTGGCCCCGGCGACGGCGATCGGGCCGTTCTGCGGGTTCACGTAGGGCATGTTGAGGACCGCCGAGGGCAGATCGGCCTCGGTGCGGATCGCGCCGTCGAAGGCGTCGCGGGTCTCGACTTCGAGCGAGTCGCCGGGGGCTATGCGCAGAACCGGCGGCGCGTAGGGTCCGTAGACATACTGGTAGGGGCCCTGCGCGGCCTCGGTGAGGCGGTGACGCGCCCCGGGTCGGCCCTGGGCGACGCCGCGGCGCGCCATGATCGAGGTCGTGATCCAGTCCATGCAGCGCCCCCTGTGCGCGCGATGCTAACACGCGTTGGTCGCGGCGCAAGTCGGCGGTCGACGCTGAAGCGCGCAGGATCGGCAGGCGACCGGACCTCAAGCCAAAATCGCGTTGGCAACCCGGCGAGGCTGGAGTAGGTCTGACGCGCCGAGCAGGGAACCAGAAACAAGGCCGTGACGATGGCGCGTCCCGTTGTGCTCTGCATCCTCGACGGCTGGGGCGACCGTCCGGAGCGCGAGGCGAACGCGGTCGCGCTGGCGCGCACCCCGAACTTCGATCGCATCCGCGCCGCCTGCCCAACGGCGACGCTGTCCGCCCATGGGCCCGCCGTGGGGCTGCCCGAAGGGCAGATGGGCAATTCCGAGGTCGGGCACACCACGATCGGGGCAGGCCGGATCGTCTGGATGGACCTGCCGCGGATCGATCGTGCCATTGGCGATGGCAGCTTTGCGGCGAACCCGCGGCTCGGGGCCTTCGTCGCGGCGCTCGGGGCGTCGGGCGGAACCGCGCATCTGGCGGGGCTGGCCTCGCCGGGCGGGGTGCATGCGCATCAACGGCACATCGCGGCGGCGGCGACGGCGATCGCCGGGGCCGGGGTTCCCGTGGCGGTGCACGCCTTTCTCGACGGGCGCGACGTCGCCCCGCAATCGGCCGCCGGGCAGATCGCCGAGCTGGAGGCGGCGCTGCCGGCGGGCGCGCGGATCGCGACGGTGGCCGGGCGGTTCTACGCCATGGACCGCGACAGGCGCTGGGACCGGGTGGAGAAGGCGGTGGCGGCGATCCTGACCGGCACTGGCGCACGTGCGCCGAGCGCCGGCGCGGCGATTGCGGCGGGGTATGCTCTGGGCGAGACCGACGAGTTCGTCACGCCGACGGCGATCGGCGGCTACGCCGGCGCGCGGGACGGCGACGGGCTGTTCTTCGCCAACTTCCGGGCGGATCGGGCGCGGGAGATCCTCGGGGCGCTGGTCGATCCGGCCTTCGACGGCTTCGTGGTCGCGGGCCGGCCGGCCTGGGCGGCGGTGCTCGGCATGGTCGAGTATTCCGACCGGCTGAACGCGGTGATGCCGGCGGTGTTTCCGGCCATCGCGATCGCCAATCCGCTCGGCGCCTGGGTCGCCGCGCACGGACTGACGCAGCTGCGGCTGGCGGAGACGGAGAAGTATCCGCACGTCACGTTCTTCTTCAGCGGCGGCGTCGAGACGCCGGCGCCGGGCGAGACCCGGCGCATGCCCCCGAGCCCCAGGGTGCGGACCTACGACCTCGCGCCCGAGATGTCGGCGGCGGAGGTGACCGCGCACCTGGTCGCGGCGATCCGCGACCGGTCGCAGGACCTGATCGTGGTCAACTACGCCAACCCCGACATGGTGGGGCACACCGGCGATCTCGCCGCCGCGATCAGGGCGGTCGAGGCGGTGGACGCCGGCCTCGGCGCGGCGCTGGAGGCGCTGGCGACGGTCGGCGGCGCGATGATCGTCACCGCTGACCACGGCAACTGCGAGATCATGGTCGATCCCGAGACCGGCGGGCCGCACACGGCGCACACGCTGAGCCCCGTGCCGGTGATCCTGGTCGGCGGGCCGCCCGGCGCTCGGCTGCGCCCGGGCGGAGGGCTGGCCGACCTTGCGCCGAGCCTGCTCGATCTGCTCGGTCTGCCCGTCCCGCCCGAGATGACCGGGCGGAGCCTGATCGAGGCGGCATGACCCGGCTCGTGGCGGTCGTGCTGCTGGCCCTGGCCGGGCAGGCGTCGGCGGGAACGGCAGGGCCGGCCGCGGCGCTGGATGCCGTCGGGGCGCGGGTCGCGGCCGCCGTTGCCGCCGTGGCGGGCCCGGTGACCGGCGAGGCGGAGACCGCAACGCTGGTCGAGGCGCTGGTCGGCGCGCTGGCGGCCTGCGAGCGCGCGCTCGCCGACCTGCGCGGCGCGGTGATCGGCGCGGAGGCGCGCGAGCGCGCACTGGCGCTCGACCTGGCGCGGCGACGGCTGGAGATCGCCCGGTTGCTCGCGGCGTTTCAG
>JANOEW010000535.1:0-1858 GCA_031413475.1 Amaricoccus sp. | reverse complement strand
CCGCACCCTCGGGCTTGCGCTGCAGCTGGCGGCGTACCCGCCGGCGCGCAAGCATGAGCACGCCTTCGAGGCGAGGGTGTCGTGGCGGCTGATCACCGAGCTGCGCGACGCGCTGAGCGACGCCGGCGTCGACTGGCGCGCGGTAAAGGCCGAGCTCCAGGAGCCGGAAGCATAGACAGACCGCCTGAGGCATCGCCGCCCGCGAGGGCGGCGGTTTCGTTTATGCCGTCGCCAGCTCAGGCTCCGGCCAGCTCAGCCGCGAGAGTTCTGAGCGCATGCGCGGCAACCAGCGGGACCACGCCGTTGCCGCAGACCCGAAGCCGGTCCACCCGGTGGGCCAGCCCATCAGCGCCTCGACGAACAGCGGGTTCAAGCTCCGGCGCCCATCGGAGGAAGTCCCGCCAGCCGGCGGCATCGTGAGGACCTGGCGGCCAAGCAGGCCATTGACAGGCGTGTTCGCCAGGCTCGTCGCACCATCCTTGTGGTCCCGCGCCGTCGGCGTCATCCACATGCCGGACCCGCTCGATGGCCAGTCCCCTCGCCATACGGTCGAGGCCCTTCTCGTTCTTCCGGTCGCCGCCCCGGCTGCGGAAGCTGTCGGTCTGCGGCGTCGGCCAGAGGTCGATCGCGTCGCAAAGCGTGACCCCGTCGTGGTGTCGATGCGTCGTCTCCGTTCGGCCGCTGGTCCGGTTCCGCGTGCCCTTGCTGTCGCCCGCCATCGGCGTCGGCCAGAAGCCGGACTGGGTCGGCGTCGGGGTCTCCGTCCCTGTGGGCGAGGATGAAGAGCCGCTCGCGCCGATGCGGCGCGCCGACTTCCGCCGCCGTGAAGAGGCCCGCCGCAAGTCTGTAGCCCATGCCGACCAGGTCTCCGGCGACCTCGGGAAATCCGAGGCGCAGATGATGGGCGACATTCTCGAGTAAGACGAATGGCGGCTCGCATTCGCCGATGATGCGCGCGACATGCGGCCAGAGGTGGCGCGGGTCATCTGCTCCAAGCCGTTTGCCCGCGACCGAAAATGGCTGACACGGGAATCCCGCGCATAGGACGTCCACCGCGCCGCACCACGGGCGGCCGTCGAAGGTTCCAACATCGTCCCAGAGAGGCGCGTGATCCAGGGCCGCGTCTTCCATCCGGGCCACGAGCACGGCCGCGGCGAAGGCTTCCCGCTCGACGTAACCCAAAGTTCGATAGCCGGGACAGGCGAGCATGAGCCCGAGGTCGAGGCCGCCGCCGCCTGAGCAGAGCGAAAGCCCGAAGAGGCAATCGTCTCCATTCCCCGGAGCGCCTCTGGGGGCATGTAGAGCCACGTCATGCACGGCCTCAGCGCTTGTTGTCGGCGAGTTCGGCGAAGCTCTCGCCGGAGCCGTCGAGCGCCGCGACCTTGCCTGTGAACCGCTGCCAGCGCTCGACGGCCACGTCGACGTAGGCCGGGTTGAGCTCGATCCCGAGGCAGACACGGCCGGTGGTCTCAGCCGCGATCAGCGTCGTGCCCGACCCCATGAACGGCTCGTACACCGCCTGGCCAGGCGAGCTGTTGTTGAGGATCGGCCGGCGCATGCACTCGACCGGCTTCTGGGTGCCGTGGACCGTGTCGGCGTCTTGATCCCGCGACGAAATCTGCCAGAGCGTCGTTTGCTTGCGGTCGCCCGCCCAGTGCGCCTTGCCGCCCTTGCGGACACAGTACGCGAGCGGTTCATGTTGCCAATGATAGTCGCCGCGGCTGAGAACCAGCCGCTCCTTCGCCCAGATGATCTGGCTGCGGAAGGCAAAGCCGGCCGTCTCCAAGCTCTCGATCACCGTCGCGGCGTGCAGCGCGCCGTGCCAGACGTAGGCGACTTCGCCCGGGAACAGCGCCCA
>JANOEW010000534.1:0-2581 GCA_031413475.1 Amaricoccus sp. | reverse complement strand
CCTACGGGCGTCACCATCAGCGGCACGAAGAACAGCACACGGAAGAAATTGCGGCCCCTGATCGGCTGGGCGCAGAGCAGCGCCAGGCCGAGGCCGAGCAGGAACTGCGCCGTGACGCCGATCGCCACGTAGACGAGCGTGTTGACGACGGTTCCCGGCACCCCGCCCGGTGCAAATGTCACGACGGTGACAAGCAGCAGGCCACAACCGACCGAAACGGATATGAGGCGGCCGATGGCGCCGAGGATCGTGGCGCGGCCGCTTCGGAAGTAACGGACCCAGAGGGCGAGGACCGCTGCTGCGGCCAGCGCGAGGATGAGCCACTGCGCCGCTCCATGCGTGCCCCAGGTTCCGAGCAGGTGGTATTGCTGCGACCCCGTGAGGAGCTTCCTGAAATTGAGGAAGCCGATGAACTTGAGGGTGAAGCCGCCGGGCGCCAGCGCGAAGCGCGAGAGCGCGAGGTAGGCCGAGATGATGAGCGGGAACACCGCGAAACAGAGGATCACGACAACCGCCGGCAGCACCATCAGGCGGCCGGAATGGCGGTCGATGCGCTCGCCCCAGGTGAGCGCGGTCTCGGGCGGGAAATGCGTCGCAGTCATCGGGTGAAGCCCGGAGCGGCGACCGCTCCGGGCCTGACCGGGCCTAGTTGGCGCCGATCGTCGCCTTGTAGATGGAGAGTTGCTCGTCGACGCCGATCTCGTCGTTGAGCTCGCTCCAGCCGTCCGACACGGCCTTGACGGTCGCCTCGGCGTCGATCTCGCCGGCGAGATACCGCGAGATCGCCTCGTCGAGTACGACCTGCTGGTATTTCTGGTTCTGCGGGATGCGCAGGTCGAGGATCATATTCGGGCTCGACATGCTCTCGTTGATTGCGCCGAGGTAGACCTTCGCTTCGTCCTCGGTCATGCCGGCGTTCTTCCAGAGGTCGGAATACCCGAGCTGCGAAATGCGGTAGGGGTTGAAGCCGGTGCCGCCGATCGTGACGTCGGAGTTCGACTGAGCGGGCTGGGTCATGTAGGAAAAGAAGGCATAGGTCGCATCCTTCACTTTGGGATCGGCCGCCGCATTGATCCCGCCTCCCCAGCCGCCGAACGCCGCGAAGGGCGCGTGGTTCACCCCGTCGATGGCGTAGGGACAGGTTTCGGCATCGCAGGCCACGAGCTTGCCGCTGTCCCAGTCCAGCACTTCCGCCGCGCCGGGCATGATCGCCGCGCCCCACTTGCCCATCACCTTGGACTGGTTCGGGTCGATCGAGATGGTGCCCACGTCGCCCCAGTCGAGGTTGAGCGCACACCGACCGGAGGCGAAGAGCGGCCGGGTGTCGGAGACGTCGAGGTTCAGCTCGTCCGGCGGGCCGTACTTCGTCGATTCCGACAGGAATGCCAGCGCCTTGCGGAAGGCCTCGTTGTCCACCAGCGGCGTCATGTCGGCCGTGTTGAAGAAGGCGCCCTGGCTCGTGCCCTTGGACTGGGTCATAGAGCCGACCACGTCTGTCACGAACCAGTAGCTCTGGGCGTTGCGTTTCTTGGCTATGCATGAGCCGAAGTCGGGCGTGCCGTCGCCGTTCATGTCCTGGCCATGCACGGCCTTGGCGACCTCGAGGTACTCGTCCCAGGTGGTCGGAACCTCGAGGCCCGCAGCCTCAAGCACGTCGGAGCGATAGTACATCATGTGGAAATCACCATCGAGGGTGATCATGTAGACTTTGCCGTCATATTTCTCGGAGAAGTCGCGGAAGAACGCGCCGACATCCTCCTGCTCGATCGCAGGGTCGGCATCGACCCGCGGCGTCAGGTCTTCGAGGTAGCCGCCAGCGATGTAATCGACCATCCACTGCGGCGCGAACACGGCGGCGTCGACCGAATTGGTGCCAGAAGCCCAGTCGGTCAGCACCTTCTGGTAGAGATCCGAAAAGGGCACCGCGATCACATTGACCTTGGCGCCGGTCAGTTGTTCGAACTCGGGCGCCCGGCGCTGCAGCGGCTCCTGGATGGCGCCGGTCTGGGTCATCAGGTTGATCGTGACCCCGTCGAACTCGCCGGCGGCCTGGGCGGAACTCCCGCCCGCCAGCATTCCGAGCGCCGCTGCGCCGGCCAGGAAAATCTTCATCGCAATCTCTCCCATTGGTCGTTTGTTGCTCCCGCGTCTACGGGCCCCGGAGCCTACTAGAATGCCCGGACTTTGCCAGCAAAGATCCTTGGCGGCCAGGCGGCGTATTCATTCAGCGGGATTCCCCTGCGGCGATTTTCCGGTTCAAGGTCAAAAATGGCGGCAATCTTGGGCTTACGAACCCTGACGGACACGCAATCTACCGCTTGTTCCAGGCTGGAATGGCGACGAACTCGAAACGCGTCGACCGGGGATCACCTGCGACTTCGTCCGAGAGCGCTTGTTTTATCTTCGAGACCCCGCCCAGATTGAAACATATGTGCAGGGACTCAGAGTCCGTCTGGAAAGTTCATCAAATCTGACAAAGCTTTCGGAGCATCAGGCGAATTGAGGCCAGCCTGACGAAAGCGAGGGCGTTTCGGGTCAGGTTTTCGAGGTCTCGGGACAGTCGGCGACAGCGGTTGAGCCA
>JANOEW010000533.1:0-2818 GCA_031413475.1 Amaricoccus sp. | reverse complement strand
GTGCTTGACCGAAACAACGAGGAATGACATCACCAACCAAGCTCAGCGGCGGCAGGCCGGGGTGATCGGATACCCCGGAATCGGCGATCGGATGTCGTCGGAACGCGCGATCGGATGCTCCGGAATACGCAACGTGGTCGGCGGCTCTCGGCTGGTTGGTCACCAATGCCGCCAGTACGTGGGTTTTTTCGACCATCCGGGCCTTGCAGATTGGCTCGAACACGACGGCCAACGCCTGACGACGCGCTCAACTGCGTGTTCCAGGATTTCCGGAAAGACGGCTTAGCAGACCGCTTCTACCTGCCTTGGGGCTTCGAGCAGTCCACCCTCGTGCGGGCTGGCCTGTTTGAAAAACCTAACGTCGGCACACGCCGCACCATCCGCGTGGCCGGCCTTGAGCGGATCGCCTATTTCGTCGATGGAGACGGCTCCAGCCGTTAGGGCAGACTTGGCGCGACGCCCGACCCCGCCTTGTCCTCGACCTCGCCAACGCCAATGGCGAGCCCGACGCCTCCGGCAGCAGCCTGCTGATCGTCCTGCGGTCGCCGATGGCGTCGCGGCGACGGCCGGAGTTTCTGGTGGCCGACCAACGCCTGCGCCATCCGCTCAACGCCCATGCGCCGCCGAGGGTTGGAGATCCGCCAGAGGTGGTCTCGAGGTCAGCGGCGGCGTTACAACTCTGGCACAGGAACACGGTCGATCCGTGGGAAAAGCACGGCAACGTCCGCTATCCGCAGCTCGCCTTCTGGGCGGCTGGCGTATCCGAACGCAACCGCGAGGACCCGGGCCATCTAGACCGGGCGTGGAACTGGACGCAAACTCCGACTGGGGCTGACGGCAGCTACGCGCCTACCAGCCTGCATGAGTTGGCCACCGCCACTACGCCCGACTGGAGGACCCTGGAGGGCCGTCTTCGCAGAAAGACGAGCTGGGAGCGCGCCGACCCTGCGGGCTGCGGGCTTCCAGCGCTGTCCGCCAAAGGCGTGCGTCCAACTGCGCTTGGGCCGCGGCCGCGGCGCTTCTTCGGCCTGCAGCGGCTGCTCGCCGACGGCGACAATCCAGCGCGGCTTACGGCCGTGGTCGGCGCGGAGTTTCCACTGGCTGACCCACCGGCTGGCGCCCGCGACCTGTCGATGCAACTGCCCTCCGGCTTTGCAGTCTCTCGCGCGAGCAAGCTCGAAAATTCCCGTCGCATGCGCGCGCAACAGCGGGATCCAGACCCCGATTGGCTGCAGGCCGCCACGACGCTCGTCTGGACGTTCAACCTCGAAATTCCAGCCGACGATCTCGACCTCCTACCCGGTCCATCGGACGATCTACTTCCGCTGGAGGCGGTGCGCGAGATGCTCGCCAGCCGCGCCTGGGCGCGCGCGCTCGCCAAGGGCATGCCCCCCTTCACTTTCGCGCCGGCGTTTGCGGCAGCGCCCGGGTTCGACGGGATCTTCCGCCTCAATGGCGAGCTGCGAGACAACGAGCCGCATGGTCGCGGCGTTGAGGCCGCGGACTTGTCGCTCGACGTCGACGCGAGCTTCCGACTCACAGCAGGGCCTGGCGTAGCCACCTGGCCAGCCGTGACGACCCATGAGGGCGCGCCGCTGGCCGGCGGTGCCTTTGTGGGGTCGGATACGCCCGTCAAGGACGAGGAGACCGAGCTCGCCGAGGACCTCCGCGAGGAGGATGCCGATCCGCGTAAGCGATTCCTCGCCCAACGGATAGTCCTGCGGGTAGGGGCGCTGGCGCTCGCTGACGGCGGCGACCGCCTCCGTCTGGGGGCCTTCGACCTACGCCTGCGGCGCCTCGCGGGGAGCGGCACGCCGCTCACGGAGACTGACGAGGCGGTGCGGCTGACCCTGGCGCCGGCGGTGGCCAGGATCGGCGGCCTAAGTGGCCTGCGGGTGCGCCTAATATAATCGGCGACTTCCCGATCGCGGAAGCCAGGCCGGCCGAGCCAGACCGCCCGCCCGCAGACCGCGACCTTCCGAGCCAGGCCGCGCGGCTTGAGGACGCGCCCGATTGGCCGTTGCTGTTGCCCCTGCCGACTTCCCAAACGACCCCGCCCACGTTGGGCTCGCTGCGAGTGACCGAGACGTTCGGATGGGGTCTCGTCCCGCATCTTGCCATGTCGCTCACCCTCACCGAGGGCCTAGGCGCGCCGGCCGACCTCGAGCCCTGGATAGTAGTTGGGCGCATGCCCCTTCAGACTGTCGCCTGCACATCCCGCGGCTGGCGCGGCGGGCCGACGCAACCGACAGCCAGGTAGCGGTATGGTCCTCAGGCGCGGAGACCGGCGGCGGCTGGCGCGTGCGCGATCCCGACGAGACGGCGCAGCTGGTCCTAGTTCCGCAGGGCCTGGGCGGGGCGATAGAGAAGGGCAAGGCAGCCGACGGCTATGTTGACATCGCCGAAGGGGAGAGGGTGGAGTTCCGCTTCACACCGACCGCCCTCGTTGAGATCGATCCGTCTCCCCTGGACTCCGGCTTCGTCGAGCCGGCCTGGAACCTGGACCGCATCTTCGGGCGGCCGGGCGAGGTGGCTCGCGGAGCGCGCTTGCGACGGGCGGCCTACGAACTCCTTTACGGCATGGCCGGGGCGCTTAGCGACCGCGGTCTGAAGGACGCACAGCTTCGCCTCTCTGACGTCGCCGCCCGCTACGGCGTGCCGCCGAGCCGCTTAAGCCGGGTCTTGGTCGGCGCCCCGGCCTCGAGGGCCAATTCCACCGCGCAGAGCACCGCCTCTTCGTCGTGCTGGAGCACCAGGGCGAGGATCTCCACCATCTCCCTGTCGCCGCCCAGGTGCTTCAGCAGATGCTGCTGGAGCG
>JANOEW010000532.1:0-5062 GCA_031413475.1 Amaricoccus sp. | reverse complement strand
AGCGCTCGGCTGTCGCGCTGATCGTGGCCTTGCCGCGGGCGACCGCGCCGCCGGTCGGCCCCTGCGCGGCGGCCGGCGCCGCCAGCGCCAGCAACGAGGCTCCGACGAGGAGCAGGCCACGGGTCGGGCGGAAGCGCGGGTCGGCGAGGTGGATGCAACGCAACGGACGTACCTCATGCAACTTAATGGCGAGCTGGCGGGATGATTGACGCAAAAACAATCGAAAACAATGGCGAATGTGCGGAAATCCTGGTTCGTTTTTGCTGCGTCGGCGCGGTTCCGCCGGATCGCTTAACCTTGCATTCGAGGCGTTCGCCGGGCCGCGGTTAGGCGGTCGGTAACGCACGCGCCCCTAGCGTTTTCCCGGGTGGCACCGATCGGGGGATCGGCTGCGAAGGGGGTGGGTGGATGGTTCTCCGGCACAAGTCCGGCGGCGCAGGCGTTGGTCTGCGCGCGTCGGGCAGGGCGGCGCTCGCGCTCGCGATGGTTGCGGCGCTGGTCGCGGGTCTCTGGGCCGGGGCGCCGCAGGCGCGCCAGCCGCAGCGTCCCCTCGACCATCACGCCACGGTGCTCAACGGCCGAATCATGGGATCGGCGTTCCTGATCGGACGCGATCTGGCGCTGACGAACGCCCACGTTGTCGACGGGCTGCGCCCCGGGGGGCTGGTGACGCTGATCGCGGCGGCGGGCGGGGCCCGGGCGCGGGGCCGCGTGGTCGCGGTCAGCGGGCGCATGGATCTGGCGTTGCTGCGCACGCCCGCCGGGTTTCTGCCGGCGGTCTCGACCGAGGACGCCTCCGGTCGGGCGGGCCTCGCGGTGCGAGGGGCCGGCGTCGACGCCAGCGGCGGGCCGGGGTCGGGGGACCGGCTCGAACTCGCCGGGGCCGTGACCGAACCGCGCACCGACCTGACCGCCTATGGTCCCGGGCTGGTGGTGCGGATGCCCGGCGTGCGACCGGGCTTTTCCGGCGGGCCGGTGTTTGACGCGGAGGGACGGCTGGTGGGGATGATCGCAGCGATCCGGTCGAGCGACGCGCACCGCGGACGCGCGCGAGCGGCGTCAGGCTATGCCCCGCTGCGGCAGCGGCCCGCCGACGAGGCCTTCGTGCTGCGGGCGAGCGAGCTCAGGCGGGAGGCCCGGCGACTGCTGGCGGCGGTTGGCGGATAGGGCGCGACGCATTTCCCGCCTGATCCCGGCCGGCGTCTGGCGTAGTCTCGCGGCGAAGGGTCGGGAGGCGCGGCGGATGACGATAGCGGGGCGCGAGATCGCGGTGATCGGCGCGGGCGTGGGCGGTCTGGCCGCCGCTTTGGCGCTGGCCCAGCGCGGGGCGCGGGTGACGGTGTTCGAGGACGCACCGGCGCTGGCCGAGGTGGGCGCAGGCTTGCAGATCGGGCCGAACGGGGTCGCCGTGCTCGAGGCGCTGGGCCTGCGCGATGCGGTCGAGGCGGCCGCTTCGGTTCCGGAGGCGATCGAACTGCGCGACTATCGGGCGGGTCGGCTGGTGGCGCGGCTGCCGCTCGGAGCGGCCTGCGTGGCGCGTTACGGCCGGCCCTACTGGCAGGCGCACCGGGCCGACCTGCTGGCGGCGCTGGTCGCCGGCGCGACCGAGGCGGGCGTGGCGGTTCGAACCGGGGCGCGGGTCGCGCGCGTGTCGGACGACGGAGCCGGCGTGACGATCGAACTCGGGGACGGGGCGCGGCTCCGGGCCGAGGCCGCGATCAGCGCTGACGGGGTGCGCTCGGGACTGCGCGCGGCGACGTTCGGCGGCGCGGTCCCGCGCTTTACTGGCCACGTCGCCTGGCGCGGGCTCGTGCCAGCGGAGCGGCTGTCGTCAGGGCTGCCACCCGCCGCGACCTGTGTCTTCATGGGGCCGGGGCGGCATCTGGTGACATATCCGCTGCGCGGCGGTGCGCTGTGGAACGTCGTTGCGGTCGAGGCGCGCGACGCCTGGGCGGCCGAGGGCTGGAGCCTGCCCGCGGACCCCGCCGAGCTGCGCCGCGCCTTCGCCGGCTGGACCGACGCGGCAGCGCGACTGGTCGCGGCGGTGGAGCAGCCGTTCCTCTGGGGCATCTTCGACCATCCGCCGCTGCCTGCCTGGGCGCGCGGTCGGATCGCGCTCCTTGGCGACGCCTGCCATCCGATGACGCCGTTTCTCGCCCAGGGCGCGGCGATGGCGCTCGAGGACGCCTGGGTGCTGGCCACCGCGCTCGACGCGGCGCCGGACCTGCCTGCGGGGCTGACGGCCTACGAGGACCGGCGCATGCCGCGCGCGACCCGGGTGCAGCGCGCAGCCGCGCGGAACGGCCGGGTCTACCATCTGGCGACGCCGGGGCTGCGTGATCTGGTGCACCTCGGGCTGCGCGCGGCCTCCGGCCTCGCACCCGGGCTTCTGATCGGCAGGTTCGACTGGCTCTATGGCGCGAACGTGGTCGGGGTCGAGGCGACGGACTGAAGCGCGAGGTGCGGAGGGTCTGGCGGCAGCGGCCGGAGACTGCTACGGGAGCAAAGCTTTGGCCAGAAGGGGCTGCATATGACCGTCGATCCCGGTTTCTGGAGCGCCTTCCTGCAGGTCATCATGATCGACCTGGTGCTCGCCGGCGACAACGCGATCGTCATCGGCATGGCCGCCGCCGGGCTGCCGGCCGACATGCGCCGCAACGCGATCCTGATCGGCATCGCCGCGGCCACCGTGATGCGCATCGGCTTCGCGCTGGTCGCGACGCAGCTGCTTGCGATCACCGGGCTGCTGCTCGCGGGCGGGCTGCTGCTGCTCTGGGTCTGCTGGAAGATGTGGGAGGAGCTGCGCGTCAGCAACAAGGCCCATCACGACGCGATGGAGGCGCTGACCGGCGACGACCTCGACCGGAGCGGAGCCGTTGCGGGCACCGCGCCGCGCAAGACCATGCGCCAGGCGGTCACGCAGATCGTGATCGCCGACATCTCGATGTCGCTCGACAACGTGCTGGCGGTCGCCGGCGCTGCGCACGAGCACCCCACGGTGCTTGTCATCGGCCTCGTGCTTTCGGTCGCGCTGATGGGCCTCGCATCGAGCTGGATCGCGGGCCTGCTGAACAAGCACCGCTGGATCGCCTGGGTCGGCCTCGTCGTGATCCTTTACGTCGCGGTCAAGATGATCTGGGACGGCTGGAACGACGTCGCGACGAACGGGCTGCCGTTCGTGAGCTGAGGCGCCAGAGGTGACGAAGGCTCCGCTCGACGCACTGCTGGCGTTGGCGGTGCTGCCGGGCGGCGCCCTGTCGGCCAGCGCACGCGGGGTCGCGCAGCTGTCGCTGTTCGACTAGCCCGTGGTCGGGCGCGCGGACGCCCCGCTCGCGAGAAACCTGCGCGGCTATGTGCTGGAAGAGTGCGGTCGTCCGGTCGCCGCGCTGTAGACACTCGACCGGCTTTCCGCACGCGAACTGGACGCAGCTCTCGCCTGCTGAGCCGCGGCGCTCAGTCGGCGATCTCGGCCCAGACCGGCACGTGGTCCGAGGGTTTCTCCCGACCCCGCACTTCGGCGTCGACGCCGCAGTCGAGCAACCGGTCGGCGGCCTGGGGCGTCAGCAGGATATGGTCGATCCGGATGCCGCGGTTTTTCGGCCAGGCTCCTGCCTGGTAGTCCCAGAACGTGTAAACTCCGGGTGCGGGGTTTACGACACGCACCGCGTCGGTGAACCCGAGATTGACGATCCGCCGCCAGGCGTCGCGGGTCGTGGGCAGGAACAGCGCGTCGTCGGTCCAAGCCTTTGGATCGTGGCAATCCTCGGGCGTTGGGATAACGTTGAAATCGCCCATCAACGCGGCGGTCTCCTCGGCGGCGAGAAGCGCTATAGCGCGGTTTCGCAGGCGCTCCATCCATTCGAGCTTGTAGTCGTATTTCGGGCCCGGGGCCGGATTGCCGTTCGGCAGATAGAGGCCGCAGACGCGCAGCGGAGTCGTAGCCGCCACGGTCGCCTCGATCCAGCGCGCCTGCTCGTCGTCGTCGCCGCCGGGCAGGCCGCGGGCGAGGTCCTCGAGCGGCAGGCGCGACAGGATCGCGACGCCGTTGAAACCCTTCTGGCCGTGGGTAGCGAGGTTGTAGCCCGCGTCCTCGATTTCCGTGCGCGGAAAGGTCTCGTCGGTGCACTTGATCTCCTGGAGCACGACGACGTCGGGCGACGCCTCGGCCAGCCAGTCGAGCAGCGCCGGCAGCCGCGCCTTGACGCCGTTGATGTTGAAGGTGGCGATCTTCATGCGGCGCGCCCTGATGCCTGTGGGTATCAGACTAGGAGGCGAGTGGAGTCCCCGCAAGACCCCGCGCGCTTCCGAAGGCGAAGGCGCTGCGCCTAGATCGTTGAATTTATTCGGGTAGAGTTCACGACACCAGCGCTGGGCGTGCTCGGTCCGAGACCGTCCGGCTGAGCCGCTGATGATACGCCCGTAGGTCCGCCTGGCGGATCGCGCGCGAGAAGACCCTCGGCTTCACTACGGCGGCGGCTTCCGGCGACATCTCGTCGATAGCGCCAGCTGTCGGACTTGGGCGCAGCCTATACGTGCGTCGCGAGTGGCCAGCACCTCCGGGTGCCGCGTTTGCAGGAACCGCACGGCCTTCAGCGCGGTGACGAGGCTCGACGGGAGCTGCCGCCGCAGCCGGCCGACCGCCGCGCGCACCGCCTCCGGAGACGCGTATCCGTAAGACGTGCAGTTCTCCATCGCCGTCTCCAGTTTGAGAGCGAACTCCATCCAGTTCTTCTCTCTCGCGATTTCATGCAGGGAAGGGCGCAACGACATCCAGGGCTCCTGACTTCTCCGCTAGAATAATGCACTCTGGAGTTGTATGAGGGCGCACACTTGCAAACAGAAGGTTAGTCGGTGTCGCAGAGGCTCATCGGCGTATTCGCGCCGACGCGCGTCGCCAGCACGCCGGGGCTCCTCGCATGACGTCAGAGCCGAGCTGTCTCCGCGAGGGTCAGTAGAAGGTCTGCGGGTCGACGTCGACCGCGACGCGGATCGCGGCGGGGACCGGCACGGCGGCGAGCCAGGCGCGCAGCGCGGGCTGCAGCGCCGCGGCCTTCGGCGCACG
>JANOEW010000531.1:0-4367 GCA_031413475.1 Amaricoccus sp. | reverse complement strand
GAGATCGACCAGATAGGCCTCGATATCGACACGCGCCGCGCTGGCGTAGTCCACGCCGCGCGGGGCGAGAAAGGCGGCGAAGTCCTGAAGGTCGCGGGCATAGGCCATCAGCGTGTTGGTGGCCGCGTCGCGTTCGGCGCGAATCGCTTCGAGAAATCGCGGGAGCCAGGTGGCGGACACCGCGCTCAGTTCCCCCCCGACAGCAGCAGTGTCTGCAGCGCAATCGTCCGGGCGGTCTCGGCCTGGCCGGCGGCGCGCAGCGCGAACAGCGCCACGGACAGGCTCGCCGGATCGACAGCGGGGCCGGGGCCGAGCAAGGCGAGCGCCTCGACGACGGTCTGGCCGGTGCGGGCCGCGGCGATGGCGGCCGCGAGGCGGGTTTCGCGCTCGTCGCGCGGCGAACGTTCGACCAGGCCGTCGAGCGCGGCGCGCAGGCGGGCGTCATCGACCGCTGCCGGCGGCGGCGCGGCGCCGGCGATCGCGAGCAATTCGGCGAGCCGGGGGTCGGCCGAGGGAGCTGCGGCGCGGGCGGCGGCGCCGGTCTCGCCGCCGAGCAGCAGCAGCTCGACCAGCCGCGGCAGCGCGGTCGCGGGCAGGGCGGCGGGCTCAATCGCCGCCAGCGCCGGGGCGTAGGCGGCTGCGAAGGCAGCGCGCAGGCCGCGGTCGCCGAGCGCCACGTCGGCAGTCTCGAGGGCGTCGGCGATCCCGGCCGGCGCGCCCGCGGCGAGCGCGGCGTCGAGCGCCTGGACGCTGCGCGCCCGATCCCAGACGCCGCCCGACGCGGCGGGCTCGCCGTCCCGATAGGCGGCGAACAGCGCGTCCGGCGCGGCCGAGCCCGCCAGGACCAGCCGCTCGGCCGCCTCCGCGCGCATTCGCATCGGCGCATGCTTGTCGAGATCGCCCCACAGGAACGCCAGCGGCAGTGCGCCCGGCGGCCGCGACAGGCCGACCGCCTCGCGCAGGGTGAAGTCGAGCGCCGTCAGCGGGTTCGGCGCAGGCGGTTCGGGCTCCTCCTCGAACAGCACGGGGTCGAGGAAGCGAGCGAGCAGCGCCTGCTGTCCGGGCGTGATCGACCCTACGCCCTGGCCGAGCGTCAGGGTGATCTCCGCGGCGTTCCAGTCGCCGCCGCGCGCCAGGCAGAACACCCGCGCGGGCAGGGTCGGCGACAGCGCCGGGTTCTGGCGCAGCGCGGCGCACTGGTCCTCGGCGCGCTGGGTCAACAGGCCGATGTCGAACCAGCGGCGGAAGATCTCGGGCGTCTCGGGACCGGCGGCGCGGATCAGCGCCTCGGCCTCCTCGAGCGCGCCGAGATCGAGCAGCCGGTCGAGCCGGGCGAGCAGAACCTCCGAGGCTGGCCCCGACCCGGCGGGCGGGTCCGCCTCGGCGAGTAGGATCCGGCGGAACAGCGCCCGCGCCGCCGGGACGCCCTGGTCGGGGTGACCGAGCACCAGCGCACGCACCTCCGCCGCTTCGGCGGGGCCCCACAGCGCGCGGGGCAGGCCGGTCGCCTCCGGCGCAAGCAGCCCAACCGCGTCGCGGCTGACGGGATCGAGCGGCGTGACGGTGATCTCCACCCCGGTCGGCGCCGTCGCGACGCGAGGCCGGGGCCGCAGCGGCTCCGGCGCCGGCAGCAGGCTGTCGGACAGCCAGGGGATGGCGCTGCGCGGCTGTGCAGCCGCCAGCTCGGCCGCGGCTGCGAGCCCTCCAGCCAGAGCGGCTGCAAGCCCTCCGGCCACGGCGGCTGCGAGCCCGGCGGCGCGCCGTCGCGCGGGCGCGACGCCGGTCAACGCACTTCGACGGGCAACGTGATCTCGCGCGAGGGGGCCGGCAGATCGGCGAAGATCGCGAGACCGAAAAACCCGATCGCCCCGAGAGCGACGAGGAGAACCACCGCCTTGACCACGAAACCCATCGATACCTGCTCTGTCGTGCCGGCTTGACCGCCGCATCTTGACCTGTTCAATCACGGCTCGACCGCCGCGACGTGTTCCGAAAGTCTATCCCGGCCAAGGCCCCCCGACAATCGCCATGATCGACCGCGCGACCTCCGCCCCGCCGCCGGACCGGCGCAATCGGCCACGGACCCTGCGGCTGATGCGTCCGATCGTATTGGTGGGGCTGATGGGCGCGGGCAAGACCAGCGTGGGCAAGCGGCTGGCGGCGATGCTCGACGCCCCCTTCGCCGATTCCGACAGCGAGATCGAGGCCGCCGCGCACATGACGATCCCGGAGATCTTCAGGCTCTACGGCGAGCCCGCCTTCCGCGACGTCGAGCGGCGCGTCATCGGGCGGCTGCTGGGCGAGGCGCCCCGGGTGCTCGCGACCGGCGGCGGGGCCTTCATCGAGCCGCGCACCCGCACCGAGATCGCGGCGCGGGGCGCCTCGGTCTGGCTTCGGGCCGATCTCGAGCTGCTGTGGGACCGGGTGCGCGACCGGCCCGGCCGGCCGCTGCTCGAGGCGCCGGACCCGAAAGCCGTGCTCGTGGGCCTGATGCAGCGACGCAGCCCGACCTATGCCTTGGCCGACGTCGTCGTCGACAGCCGGCGGGGCGCGAGCCACGAGACCACCGCGCGCGCGATCGTCGCCGGCGTCGTGGCGCGCGACCGCGCCAGGCCCGACCTCACCCCGACGCTGGCGCGGGCCGGATGAGCGGGTCGGGGGCCGCCGAGACGGTGCATGTGTCGCTGGGCGAGCGGGCCTACGACATCCACGTCGGCCCGGGGCTGATCGCCGAGGCGGGACGTCTCGTCGCGCCGCTGCTCAACCGGCCACGGCTGGCGATCCTGACCGACGAGCGGGTGGCGGCGCTGCACCTGCCGGCGCTGCAGGCCGGGCTGGCGGCGGCGGGCGTCGCGACCTCGGCGCTCGCGCTGCCGGCGGGCGAGGCGACAAAGGGCTGGCGCGGGCTCGAGGCGGCCGTCGAATGGCTGATCGCCGAAAAGGTCGAACGCGACGACCTGGTGCTCGCCTTCGGCGGCGGGGTGATCGGCGACCTCGCCGGCTTCGCCGCCGCGATCCTTCGCCGGGGCGTGGGCTTCGTCCAGGTCCCGACGACGCTGCTCTCCCAGGTCGACAGTTCGGTCGGGGGCAAGACCGGGATCAACTCGGCGCGCGGCAAGAACCTGATCGGGGCCTTTCACCAGCCGCGGCTGGTGATCGCCGACACCACGCTGCTGGAGACCCTGCCGCCGCGCGATCTCCGCGCCGGCTACGGCGAGGTGGTGAAGTACGGCCTGCTCGGCGACGCGGCGTTCTTCGCCTGGCTGGAAGCGAACGGACCGCGGATCGCCGCGGGCGACGGCGCTGCGCGGGTCCGGGCGATCCGGCGCTCGTGCGAGATGAAGGCGGGGATCGTCGCGCGCGACGAAACGGAGCGGGGCGAACGCGCGCTGCTCAACCTCGGACACACCTTCTGCCACGCGCTGGAGGCCGCCACTGGCTATTCCGACCGGCTGCTGCACGGCGAGGGCGTCGCGATCGGCTGCGCGCTGGCCTTCGAGGTCTCGTCGGCGCTGGCGCTGTGCCCGCCCGACGCGCCAACCCGGATCGCGGCGCATCTGGCGGCGATGGGGATGAAGCGCGGGCTCGGCGACATCCCGGGCGAGCTTCCCGACTCCGACGGCCTGCTGGCGCTGATGGAGCAGGACAAGAAGGCCAAAGCCGGTCGGATCGCCTTTGTTCTGGCGCGTGACATCGGCGCCGCCTACGTCGAACGCGACGCCGACCTCGCCGTGGTGCGGCGCGTGCTAGCCGAGGGCCTTGCGGCGCGGCGCGGCTGAGCTGCGGGCGGGCGCGGCCTGCCCGCGGGTGGCACGAATGCCACAAGCGCGTCCGAAGCGCGGCGCGGGACCCGGTTTTGTCGCCCAGCGCCGGGCCGGCACCTTGCTTAACCGCCGCTTATCCTATTTGACGGAGGCAAGTCTTGCCGAAGTGCGGAGAGTTGAAATGCGTCCCCATTCCATTCCCGCCGCTCTCGCCCTGGTCGCGGCGCTTGCGTCTTCCGCCTTCGCCCAGACCGAGCTCGTTTCGGTGGTCAAGGTGGCGCTGGTGTATATTCCGCCATTGGCCTTTACCAGCCTGCGTTTTGTGCTGGCAACTACCATTATGTTGGTGGCAACTCGAAATTCTACGGTGCGGTGCTGTTTCGCTACCGGCGCGAGGATTTTGCCGAACTGGAGTTTCCCGGTGGCGGCGTGTCGCCAGCGTGGCCATTTTCCTATGATGAGCTTGAGCCTTGGTATGGCAGGGCCGAGGCACTCTATCAGGTGCGCGGTACAGTCGGCGAAGACCGCTTCGCGCACGGTCCGGGTGTTGAGCTTGCCGTTGGCGTCGTAGTAGGAGCCGACCAGTTCGCGCAGGTCGCGAAC
>JANOEW010000530.1:0-3802 GCA_031413475.1 Amaricoccus sp. | reverse complement strand
GCTCTTGTCCCTGCCCCACTCCACCACTTCGCGGTGCCCCTCCGCGGTCGGCCGCTTGTGGTGCGGGAACAGCTGCGGGTAGCAGAGGTTGTAGCCCCAGTCGCGGTAGAAGTTGAAGCTCGCCCAAGCCATCGCCTCTTGGACCCGGGCGCGCGCCTTCACGTCCTTGGGATACTCCGGCAGGTCGAAAGTCTCGGCGAGATAGAACAGGATCGCCGCACTCTCGGTCAGCCGAAAGTCGCCATCCTCGAGCACCGGCACCAGACGGTTCGGGTTGACTGATACGAAGGGCTCCTGGTGATGCGCGCCGGTGAAGAGATCGACGAGTTCCTCGTCGACGCTCAGCCCCTTCTCGGCGATGTAGAGCCGGACGATCCGGCTGGTGATCGATGCAGGGTGCATGTAAAGTTTCATCGGCTCTTCCCAGCTATCTGATTTGTTTCAGGATTTGGAATAGGGATTCTTCGGGCTGCGATCTGCCGACAGGCTCTCGCGGCGGCGCGTGCTCAGCGCCTCGATCGCGTCGGCGAGATGGATTTCGGCGATGTTGTAGTCGTTGCGCGCGACGCGGATCTTGTGCGCCTCGAGCAACACCTCGCCGTGTGTCCAGCCGGCGGGGGGCTCGAAGCGATAGGCCGCAAGTTCGACGAGCAGACCGAGCGGATCGGTGAAGTAGATCGAGTCCATAAAGCCGCGGTCCTTGACGCCGCTGTGCTTGATGCCGCGTTCATCGAGGCGCTCCACCGCCTGGCGAAACGTCGCCTGCGACAGAGCGAACGCAAGGTGGTGCACGCAGCCGATGTCGGTCGGGGTGCGCGATGGTTCGGGCTTGCGCGTCTCGTTCGTGAAGACGGTGATCAGCCGGCCGTCACCGGGGTCGAAGTAGAGGTGGCTTTCCGCCGGCACGTCGAGATTGGGTTGCTCAAAGACGAAGGGCATGCCGAGCACACCTTCCCAGAAGTCGATCGACGTCTGCCGGTCGGCGCCGACGAGCGTGATATGATGCACGCCTTGGCTCTGCAACTTGCGCATGGGGTCCCTCCTCAGTTTCCAGTTCCCGGTCCTGCCGCGGACCAGTCGATCAGCTTGGCCTTGTAGTCGCTTCTCGGCATCGTGCCCGCAGGCACGAGCGTGATCTCCGTCGCCACGACCAGCGTGTCGCGGACGCGCGCGCGAATGCGATCGGCGAGATCGGGCGGCGCGCCGACGGCCGTCTCGACGCTGACCGGCAGAGGAGGGGTCTGCTTGACGCCCTGCGCGGCGGGGCGGACTGCGATGACGACGGTCACATGCGGGGCGAAGCCGGAGACCACCTCGCGGATCGCCGACGGAAAGACGTTGACGCCGCGCACGATCAGCATGTCGTCGGTCCGGCCGATGCAGCGCACGCGCGGGCCGGGGCGGCCGCAGGCGCAGGGACCGACACGGACCCGGACATGGTCCCGGCTGCGGAATCGCAGCATCGGCGCGGCCTCGCGCCGCAGGTGCGTGTAGACCAGTTCGCCCTCGGCGCCATCGATCATCGGCGCCTGGGCCCCTGTGGCCGGGTCGATGAGTTCCATATGGACGACGCCGCTGCCGGAGAAGTGCATGCCGTCGCCGGCCTCACATTCGCCCCAGAGCGAGACCGCGATGTCGCCTATCCCCATCACTTCGGTGACCCGCCCTCCCCATGCCGTCGCGAGGCGCGCGCGCAGCACGGGTTCGCCGCCGCCTGGTTCGCCCCCGACGAGCAGGCGCCGTACCGAGGAGGCGGCGAGATCGATGCCGCGCGCCTCAGCCCATTCGGCCAGGTGGAGGGCATAGGACGGCGTAAGCGCGACGATAGCGGGGGACAGCCGCTGGACGGCGGCGATCAGTCGCTCGGTGTTGCCGGAGCCGACCGGGATATGGCAGAGTTCAAGTTCGGCGAATGTGTCGAGCGCGACGGCTGCGACGAACGGACCGGCGATGTAGGTGGAGACGATGCGCTCGCCGGGGCGGGCTCCCGAGGCTGAGTAGGACCGCGACGAGATCTCGATCCAGTCCGACAGGTCGGCCCGGGTCAAAGGGATGTAGAACGGCGCGCCGGTGGTGCCGCTCGTGGAGTAGATGCGCAGCACGTCCGCTATAGGGGCCGCGAGATGGCTGCCCAGCGGATGCTCGTCCGACACTGTCCGGCGCAGCTCGTCCTTGTCGGTGAACGGCAGCAGCGTGATCCGGTCCAGCCCGCCCACATCCACCGCTGCGCGGAAACCGGCCGCAGCGAGCTTGTCGCGGTAGAAGCGAGAGGACCCGAAGAGATAGCTGACCTGCGCGCGATAGCGCGCGTCGTCGTCGAACGTCGGCGCCTCTGCGGAGGCTTCGCGCATCAGGAAGTCTCCTGCGGGTCGTAGGCGATCGCGGCCTCGGCATGGGCTGCCATCAGGAAGCCGATCGGCCGCTCCTGCTCCTCGGCAAGGTGGGCAAGCAGGCTCGCGGTGCGGGCGAGGATCGGGATCGCCTTGATCATCGCGGGCCGGAACCCGAGGTCTAGCAACACGGCGGCGATCGCCATGGAGACGTTGAGCGTGAGTGGCTTGCCCCACACCTCGGCCACCGCGGGCGCCGAGGCGCGGGCCAGCGCGCAATGCCGCCCCCCGACGCCCCGCTCCTCGGCAAGGGACAGGATGCGCTCGGCGCGAGGGTCGACGGGCTTGTGCAGGGGGTGACCGAAGCCGGGGACTTTGCCGCCGGTGAGGCGAATCTCGGCGACTACGGCCGTCAGCGCGCCCGGGCCCTCGGCCTCCGTTCGGACTCGGGCCTCGGTCAGGAAGCGGCCACAGAGGTCCGCGGTGCCGAGCACGACCGTACCGCAGCCGAGGATTCCGGCTGCGACCGCGCCCTGAAGCGACCCGGGGTCCGCCGCCAGCGTCATCCGGGCCACTTGGTTGGTGGGCACGAGTCCGTGCTCGGCGATGGCGACGAGCAGGAGGTCAAGGAAGAACCGTTGCTCCTCGGTCGGCTCGCGGCCGATGAGCAGGATATGGAAGTACTCGGTGAAGCTCACTCTGCCCATCAGGTCCTTGCAGAGATCGCGGCCCCGGACCGTCACGGAGGCGCTGTCGGCGGTGCTTATCGACGTGGTCGCTGTGCCGGCCTTGCCGATCAGCATCATACGCGCTCCCCTCGCCCATTGTCCGTCCCGATTGTAGGACAATATTGCTATTGTCAATGCGCCGGCGTTGCCGCTGGCCCATGCAACGTCGACGAGGAGCTACAGATGGAGAGCAGCGGAGCCGGCGCGCGGCATGGGGGCAAGGGCGAGGACGTGGTCGGCTATCTGACGGCGAGCATTCTGAATGGACGGTTCGCACCTGGACAGCGGCTGGTCGAGGGCGAACTCACGCGCACTTTCCGGGTCGACAGTATATGCCTGTTCATATAATTGGCGTTTCAGTAATTCATCATCGACCTTTCTTGCCTTATCCAATATTTCTTCAATCTCTACACCTTCATTCGAAATGCCCTTTGGGGGGTCGAGATAGAATAGATCAATGGCACGATCTATCTCCGATAATAATACTGGCTCTTGAGCTTGATGGACGGTGGCTTCAACATACTTCTTAGTACTCAAATATACAAACGAAAAGATGCTCGAACTCGACGTTCACCACCGTCGAAACCTCGGCGCCGATCGTCGTGCCATCCGACCCGCGCGGTGACGCACGGCCTTCACGGAAACCGCGGACCGTGCCTTCGCCGCCGGGGAAATAGCGTTTCGCGAGCGGGATCTCGTCGGCCGGCGATCCGCCCAGCGCCCACAAAAATCCATGCCGGAAAC
>JANOEW010000529.1:0-3953 GCA_031413475.1 Amaricoccus sp. | reverse complement strand
GTCTCCGGCCCCACGTCGTCCGCCACCGCGCTCTCGATGTAGGCGGCCAACTCCGGCGCCGTCGGGTCGTCGAGGCGGAACACCATGATCCCGCCATCGCGCTCGAGGCCGACGAAGGCGTAGAGCGTCCCGTCCACCTCGCCGACCGCCAGCGCCTCGGGTTCCGGCCCCTTGTTGTCGGAGCGGTTGTCGTCGATCGTGTCGTCGAGGCCGAGTCCGGGCCGGTAGTCCTCGTTGTTGAACGCGCCGGGAACGCGCAAGTTCGCGATCGTCCGCTCGAACAGCGATCCGGAATCGAAGACCAGGGCTCCGTCTTCGGCGTAGATCGAGAACGATCGCCCGCCGTAGGCGTTGATCTGGTCGATGTCGCCGTCGTCGTCGGTGTCCCCGTCCACCAGCGAGATGGTCAGCCGTCCGAGGGCGGCGTCGTCGAGCAGCGCCGCCTGGTCCGGAAAGGCGGTCGGATCGAGAACGACGAGGCCGTCCTCGACCGCCTCGCGCAGGCGGGCGGTCTCACCGCGGTCGTCGCCCTCGTTCGCGGTGGCGAAGTAGGTCGCGCCGTCGATCTCGAAGGACGCGATGGTGTCTGCCATGCGCATTCCGACGACCGGCCAGCTCCGGATGGCGATCGCGTCGTCCTGGTCCGAGGCGTCGATCTCGAAGCCGGGCTGGGCATGGTCGCTCAGGCCCTGCGTCCGGATGCCGATGAACGCCCGGGTCGCGAGGTCGAAGACCGCGACCGAGTTCGCCTCCTGGAGCGTGACGAACAGCCGTGCGCCGTCCGGCGAGACCGCGATGTATTCCGGTTCGAGGTCCTGCGACGCTGTTGCGCCGGGAAAGATTCGCACGCCCGCGGCGCGCAGGTCGTCCTCCTGCCCGTCGAACGCCAGAAAGTCGTAGGTGGTCCCGATCGGCGTCCCGGTCAGGTCGATCACCGTGACGCCGCCGCGCGGTTGCTCCGCGAACGCCGGATCCTTCTCCGCCTCGTTCGCGACGTAGAGCTGCGTGCCGTCGGCCGAGAACGTGAGCATGTCGGGTAAATTGCCGGTCTCGACCAGCGTCGCCGGCGCCGCGGGGTCGTTCGCGTCGAACAGCGCCACCACCCCGTTGCGCGGCGCCGCGGTTCCGCCGTCGTCGATGTCGGTCCGGTCGATCGCCGCGGCGATGACGCCGTTCTTCACGGCGACCGACGTGACGGAGTCGAAGAACGGCACCCCCGCCAGGTCGATGGACCGGATCAGCGTCAGCGTCGCTGCGTCGACCACGTCGATGCTGTCGAGCGCGCCGTTGGTCACGTAGAGGCGACCGTTCTCGAAGGCCACGACTTCGGAGCCGCCCTCGCCTACGCCCGGATCGTAGGCCCCGACACGGGTGATGCCGCTCGCCGCGGCGTTCGCGTTGTACGTCACATGTCCCCCAATGGTCTGACAACGGCCCACAGCGATTGATTTCGGACCGATATCGCGGCTTCGTGACAGTTTCTTGACAGACCGCTCGGCGGCCGTTGCGGCGCACGGTCGGAGCCCGACCGGCTGCGCGGGGCCTCGCGCATCCCGGCGTCCCGACGCGAAAGGGGCTTGCGGCGACTCCGATTTGTAACCATTTGGTAGTCACGCGGGCGGAGGCGCGCGCGTTAGTCAGTGGCGGGGGACAATCTTGGGTCAGCGCAATCTCATCATCGCGGCGGCGGTTCTCGTCGTCCTTCTCATTCTGTTCTTCACCATGCGCGGCGGCGATCCCGCGCCCGAGGTGACGGCCGATCCTGCCGCGACCACGGCGCCGGCAGCGGATGCGCCCGCCGAGACCACGGCGCCGGCTGCTGACGCTCCCGCCGAGGGCGAAGCCCCGGCCGAAGGCGCGGAACCGGCGGCGCCCGCCAACAACTGACGACCGCGCCGGGCGCGAGCCCGGCGCGCCGTCCGCCCCGGCGCGGCTTTCCCTCGCCGCGACGGCCGTGGTATGCCCGGCGCGCGTGTCGTCGCCGGCAGGGGAAGATCAATCGATGAAAGTCATCGTGCTCGGGGCCGGGGTGATCGGCGTCACCACCGCGTGGTATCTGGCGCGGGCTGGGGTCGAGGTCAGGGTGCTCGACCGGCAGGCGGGGCCGGGCCTGGAGACGAGCTTCGCCAACGCTGGCGAACTCAGCTACGGCATGTCCTCGCCCTGGGCGGCGCCCGGCATTCCGATGAAGGCGCTGCGATGGTTGTTCATGCGGCATCGCCCGCTGTTCATCTGGCCGATGATCGATCCGGCGATGTGGGCCTGGGGCCTCAAGATGCTCGCCAACTGCAACGAGCGCGCCTACCGGATCAACAAGGGCCGGATGGTTCGGATCTCCAACTACAGCCGTGACGCGCTGACCGAGCTGCTCGCCGAGGTTCCGCTCGAGTTCGACCTGCGTGAGGCCGGAACGCTGCAGCTGTTTCGCACCGAGAAGCAGATGAAGGGATCGAAGGCCGACCAGGAGGTGCTGGCGGAATATGCCTCGCCCTTCGAGGTGCTGGACCGCGACGGCTGCATCGCCGCCGAGCCGGGTCTAGCGCTCGTGGCGGAGAAGTTCGTGGGCGGGCTGCGGCTGACCTCCGACCGCACCGGCGACTGCCGGATGTTCACGCTGGCGCTGGCGGAGCGGGCGGCGGAGCGCGGCGTGTCGTTCCGCTACGGCGTGACGATCGAGGCGCTTGCGCTGGACGGCGGGCGGATCGCCGGGGTCGACACCGACCAGGGTCGGGAGACGGCGGACGCCTACGTGGTCGCGCTTGGGCCGTATGCGCCGATCCTGCTGAAGCCGGTCGGGATCCGGCTGCCGATCTATCCGATCAAGGGCTATTCGATCACGCTGCCGGTCACCGACGACGCCGCGGCCCCGCAGTCGACGATCATGGACGAAACCCACAAGGTCGCGATCACCCGGCTCGGGAGCCGCATCCGGGTGGCGGGGCAGGCCGAGATCATCGGCTACAACCGCCGGCTGGGGCCGACGGCGACCGACACGGTGCGCTACGTGGTCGCCGACCTTTTTCCGCAGGGCGGCGACGTCGCGAGGGCCGAAGGCTGGACCGGCCTGCGGCCGATGACGCCGGACGGCACGCCGGTGATCGGACCGACCCGGTATTCCAACCTGTTCCTCAACACCGGGCACGGCACGCTCGGCTGGACCATGGCCTGCGGATCGGGACGCGCGGTCGCCGACGTGGTTCTGGGCAGGACGCCGGAGATTTCCTTCGACGGGCTGACCGCGGCCCGGTATGGCCAGTAGGCGCGGGCGGGCGAGGCGCCGAGCCCGGATCGCCGCGATCTGACCCGGAGCGCCCGCATGCCCGCCAATCCCGTCATCACCTTCATCGGCGCCGGCTCGACCGTGTTCATGAAGAACATCGTCGGCGACGTTCTGCAGCGTCCCGCGCTCGGCGGAGCCCGGCTGCGGTTGATGGACATCGACGCGAAGCGGCTCGGCGACAGCGAGATCGTGGCGGGCAAGCTGATCGCGACGCTGGGCGTCCAGGCGACCGTCAGCACCCATCTCGACCAGCGAGCGGCGCTGGACGGCGCCGATTTCGTCGTCGTTGCCTTCCAGATCGGTGGCTACGAGCCGGCGACCGTTATCGATTTCGAGGCGCCCAAGCGCTTCGGCCTGCGCCAGACCATCGCCGACACGCTCGGGATCGGCGGGATCATGCGCGGCCTGCGCACGGTCCCGCACCTGTGGTCGGTCTGCGCGGACATGGCGCAGGTCTGCCCCGAGGCGATCCTGCTGCAGTATGTCAACCCGATGGCGATCAACACCTGGGCGATCACGGCGAAATACCCGGGGATCCGCCAGGTCGGCCTGTGCCACTCGGTGCAGGGCACCGCCGAGGAGCTGGCGCATGATCTCGACATCCCGGTCGCACGGCTCCGCTACCGCTGCGCCGGCATCAACCACATGGCCTTCTTTCGGCGCCTCGACGAGA
>JANOEW010000528.1:0-1793 GCA_031413475.1 Amaricoccus sp. | reverse complement strand
CCGCCCGGCATACGCCGTCGGCCGAGGATGTTGCCGTCCAGCGGGTTCAGCGTCACCAGCTCCCCGGCGCTGGTGCCGATATGCAGCCGGCCGGAGGCGAGCACCGGCGTGGCCAGCAGTCCCGCCGCGCGGTTCGCGGCGGCCGCGGGCGCGACGGCGGTGACCCAGCGGACGCGCCCGTCATCGCGGCCGATCGCGGCGGCCTCTCCCGCGGCGCTGACGGCGAAGACCCAATCCCCCACGATATAGGGTGCGTTGGGCCCGCCCAGCTCGCGTTCCCACAGGCGCCGGCCGGAGCGCAGGTCGATCGCGACCGACAGGCCGCCCATGCCGACCGCCACGACGCGTCCTTCCGAGATCACCGGCAGGGCTCGGATGCCCGACACCTCGGCGAGGCTGATGCGCCCGGCCGCGGCGAGGCTTTCCGTCCACAGCACGCGGCCATCTGCGACGCGGATCGCGACCACCTCGCCCGAGGCGAAGCCGGCCACGGCCACATCGCCCTGGACCGCTGGGGAGGGGGTGCCCAGCGGCGCGGTCGGGGAGGCGCTCGCGCGGTGCGACCACACACGGCGGCCATCCTCGATGGCGAAGGCGTAGAGGTGGTCCGAGGTCGGGATCATCACCCGGCCATTCGCGATGGTCATGCCGCCGCGTGCCGGAGCGGGCAGGTTCACCCGCCATTGCACCGCGGCGGTGGCGGGGTCGAGTGCGATCAGCTCGGCAAGGCCCGTCGAGATGTAGAGCACGCCGTTGTCGATCGCGATGCCGGCGCCGAGCGCGCCGGCGCTCTCGTTCTCGCGGCGGCTGTCGAAGCGCCAGCGCCTGCGCCCATCGGCGACCGCGAAGGCCGAGACCACGCCGAAGGCATCCGGGACATAGACGGTGTCGCCCGCAACGATCGGCGCGCCGGTGATGCGGCTGCGATAGCCCGAACCCGAGCCGAAGCCGCTACGCCAGACCTCGGCGAGGGTCTCGCCGAGTGCGAGATGGCCCGGGGCATGGCCCGGCGTGCCGCCGGCCTGCGGCCAGTCGGGGCGCTCGACGGGGGCGGGCAGCACGATGGCAGCGTTGAAAGCAGGATCGGCGGCGAGTTCGGTGCGCTGGTCCTGGTTGAGCACCGCGATGCGCGTGCCCGGCAAGGGGCGACGGCTGGTGCCGAAGAAATCCTCGATGGTCTCGCAGCCCGCCAGCAGCCCGGCGCCGGCCAGCAGCGCCGCGCGGCGCGAAAGAACCTGTCGCATCATCCCTACCCTTCGATGCCGCGCGCGAGGCGCAGCGCGCGTTCGCGCACACCTTGCGGCGCGGTCGCGTCATTGGCGAGCGCGTCGAGCGCCCGCTTGGCCTCGGCCGGACGGCCGCGGCGGAGATCGACCAGCGCCGCCAGTTCCCGCGCCGAGGCGCGCCAGGCGGAGCCCTCCGCGGTCAGCGGCGTGATGCGCGCGGCGAGGGCGGCGGGGTCCACCTCATCGAGCCCGTGCAGCACCCACAGCAGGTTCGCGAGGTCGCGGTAGAGCGGGTCCGCATCGGTATCGGAGGTGACCTGGTCGAGCGTGGTCCGCGCGAGGTTGCGCTCGCCGGCTTCGGCCTGCAGCGCCGCGGCGCGCAGTCGGGCGAGGGTGCGGTAGCCGGGCGGCGACTGCGCGGCGAGGGTGGCGAAGCGCGCGGCCTGGTCGGCGGGGGTCGCGCCTGGGGCGACGTTCTGTGCCTCGAGGAAGGCCATCGCGCTGGCGGCGGCCTGGCGGTTCTGCCACGCGGCATAGCCCTGCCAGCCGGCGACGCCGCCGATCACC
>JANOEW010000527.1:0-1647 GCA_031413475.1 Amaricoccus sp. | reverse complement strand
CGGCGCGGCCGGGGCGGCGGCATCGGCGGCGCGGGGCGCCTGGCCCGGCTTCGCGGCCTCCACGTCGGCCTTCACGATCCGTCCGTGCGGGCCCGAGCCGGCGAGCGCGGCGAGGTCGATCCCCTTTTCGCGTGCGATCCGCCGGGCGAGCGGCGAGGCGAAGATCCGCGCGCCGTCCGCGGCGGCCGGCGCCGCCGCGGTCAGGACGGGCGGGGCGGCGGCGGGCGCCGGGGTCGCGACGGCCTCGGCTTTCGCGGTCGCCTTCGCGGGGGGCTGGGCCGGAGCGGCGCCGAGGTCGGCTTCGCTCTCGCCGTCCTCCAGCAGCACGGCGATCACGTCGTTGACCTTCACGCCCTCGGTGCCCTCGGGCACGACGATCCTGCCGATGACGCCTTCCTCGACCGCTTCGAACTCCATGGTGGCCTTGTCGGTCTCGATCTCGGCCATCACCGCGCCGGAGGCGACCCTGTCGCCCTCCTTCACCAGCCATTTCGCGAGGGTGCCCTCCTCCATGGTCGGGGACAGCGCGGGCATCAGAATGTTGATCGGCATGGCCGGCTCCTCAGCGATAGGTGACGGCGCGGACGGCGGCGATCACTTCCGGCACGGTCAACAGCGCGAACTTCTCGAGATTGGCCGCGTAGGGCATCGGCACGTCCTTGCCGGTGCAGTTGATCACCGGCGCGTCGAGATAGTCGAACGCCTCCTGCATGATCGTCGCCGAGACGAAGTTGCCGACCGAGCCCTGGGGAAAGCCTTCCTCGACGGTGACGCAGCGGTTGGTCTTCTGCACCGAGGCAACCACTGCGCCCACGTCCATCGGACGCAGCGTCCTGAGGTCGATCACTTCGGCGTCGATCCCGTCTTTGGCGAGCGCCTCGGCGGCGGCGAGCGCGTAGGTCATGCCAATCCCGAAGCTCACGATCGTCACGTCCGAGCCGAGTCGCGCGATTCGCGCCTTGCCGATCGGCACGGTGAAATCGGGCAGGTCGGGCACCTCGAAGCTGCGGCCGTAGAGGATTTCGTTCTCGAGAAAGATCACCGGGTTGGGGTCGCGGATCGCGGATTTCAGCAGGCCCTTGGCGTCGGCGGCGGTGTAGGGCATCACCACCTTGAGGCCGGGGATGTTGGAGTAGAGCGCCGCGAAGTCGTGGCTGTGCTGCGCCGCCACCCGCGCCGCAGCGCCGTTCGGACCGCGGAACACGATCGGGCAGCCCATCTGGCCGCCGGACATGTAGAGCGTCTTGGCGGCGGAGTTGACGATCTGGTCGATCGCCTGGAGCGCGAAATTGAACGTCATGAACTCGACGATCGGCCGCAAGCCCGCGAAGGCGGCACCCACCGCGATGCCGGTGAAGCCGTGCTCGGTGATCGGCGTGTCGATCACGCGTTTTTCGCCGAACTCCTCCAGCATGCCCTGGCTGATCTTGTAGGCGCCCTGGTACTGGCCCACCTCCTCGCCCATCAGGAACACGTCCGGATCGCGCCGCATCTCCTCCGACATGGCGGCGCGGATCGCCTCGCGCACCGTCATGGAGACCATTTCGGCACCCTCGGGGCCATGCCGGTGACAAGGTAACAAGGAGGTCGAGAACAGGAGTGATAGTGTTTCTCAACAGTGCACCTATTGTTTGGTATTCAAAGAAG
>JANOEW010000526.1:0-6046 GCA_031413475.1 Amaricoccus sp. | reverse complement strand
GCATCGAGCAGGCGATCCGCCAGAACGAGCAGGTGGTGCTCTCGGTCAGCATCGTCACCGCGGAGATCGAGGGCGTGAAGAACGTGGCGGCGTCGGTCCCCTGCGTGGTCGGATCCGCAGGCGTGACCGCGCAACTGTTTCCCTCGCTCGACGCGGAGGAGCACGCGGCGCTCGGGCGCAGCGCCACGCTGCTCAGGGGGCTGTTCGATTCCGTGAAGCTCTGACGCCGCCTTCGCCCTCGACCAGCGCGCGGCGCATCCAGTCGACCACCACGTCCGCCATGCGGTTGATGCGGGCGACCCGGGCGTCGTCCTGGTGGCGCACGAGGTAGAAGGCGCGCGTCAGGCGGATGTCCTCGGGCAGGACCTCGGCGAGGTCCGGGTGGTCGCGGGCAACGAACTCGGGAAGGATGCACAGGCCGCAGCCGCGCAGGGTCCAGCGGAGCTGCATGATCAGCGAGTTCGAGGTGAGCGAGGGTTCGGTCGAGCGGCCGAGCAGCGCGTAGTAGTCGAGCTCCTTGTCGAAGATCATGTCGGAGATGTAGCCGATGCCGCGCGTGCCCTCGAGGTCGTCGATGGTGCGGATCGGACCGAGACCCTCCACCAGATCGGCGCGGCCGTAGAGGCGAAGGCGGTAGTCGGCGATCTTGCGCACCGTCAGCCGGCCGGCGCTGGGCGGCGAGACGGTGATCGCGAGATCGGCCTCGCGTTTGGACAGCGAGAACATGCGCGGCAGAGCCACGACCTGGACCTGGAGCGCAGGGTTGTCGCGGCTGAGCGCGTCGCAGGCGTCGATCAGGAGATAGTTCGAAACGCCGTCCGGCGCGCCGATGCGGACCGTGCCCGAGAGCCGGTCGGACTGGCCGCCCGCGTCCTCGGCCGCCGCCGCGGCGACGCTCTCCATGGCCTGCGCGTGGTCGAGCAGGCTGCGTCCGGCCTCGGTCAATGCGTAGCCCTGGGGTGAGCGGTCGAAGAACCTCGAGCCGAGCGCCTCCTCGAGCGCGGTGATCCGCCGGCTCACGGTCGCGGGGTCGAGGCCGAGGCTGCGACCGGCGTTCTGCAGCCCGGTCTGGCGCGCGACCGCCAGAAACACCCGCAGGTCGTCCCATTTCATGGCGTTTTTCTGCATGTCGTTTTGTAGCACGCCGGAGCGTCCTTGCAAATTTGCAATATGCCTTTGAGCGATTTGCGCCTGCGCCGGGCCGCGAATGCCGCTAGGCTGCGTGGCGAACCAAGCTGGGGGAACGCCATGCCGGATCTGACGCATTTCATCGACGGCAGACGCGCAATGGGAGGCTCGGGTCGCTTCGCCGAGGTCTACAACCCGGCCACCGGCGAGGTGCAGGCCCGGGTTCCGCTGGCGAGCAAGGCCGAGGTCGACGTGGCCGTCGCGTCCGCCGCCGCCGCACAGCCGAAATGGGCCGCGACCAACCCGCAGCGCCGGGCGCGGGTGATGATGAAGTTCGTCGAGCTGCTGAACCGCGACATGGACAAGCTGGCCGAGGCGCTGTCCCGCGAGCACGGCAAGACCCTGCCCGACGCCAGGGGCGACGTGATCCGCGGGCTGGAAGTGGCCGAGTTCTGCATCGGTGCGCCGCACCTGCTGAAGGGCGAGTTCACCGACGCCGCCGGCCCCGGCATCGACATCTACTCGATGCGTCAGCCGCTCGGCGTCGTCGCGGGCGTCACCCCGTTCAACTTTCCCGCGATGATCCCGATGTGGAAGATGTGCCCGGCGCTCGCCTGCGGCAACGCCTTCGTCCTGAAGCCCTCCGAGCGCGACCCGTCGGTACCGCTGATGCTGGCCGAGCTGATGCAGGAGGCGGGCCTGCCCGACGGCGTGCTGCAGGTGATCAACGGCGACAAGGAGGCGGTGGACGCGCTGCTGGACAACCCGACGATCATGGCGATCGGCTTCGTCGGCTCAACGCCGATCGCGGAATACATCTATGCCCGCGGCTGTGCGGCCGGAAAGCGGGTGCAGTGCTTCGGCGGCGCGAAGAACCACATGATCATCATGCCCGACGCCGATCTCGACCAGGCGGCGGATGCGCTGATCGGGGCGGGCTTTGGCGCGGCGGGCGAGCGCTGCATGGCGATTTCGGTGGCGGTGCCGGTCGGCGAGGCGACCGCCGACGCGCTGATCGAGCGGCTGATCCCGCGGGTGGAATCGCTGAAGATCGGGCCCTACACCGCCGGGGCCGACGTGGACTTCGGGCCGGTGGTGAGCAAGGCGGCGCAGACGCGCATCCTGGGGCTGGTCGACAGCGGCGTGGCGCAGGGGGCCGAGCTGAAGGTCGACGGGCGCGGCTTCCGGATGCAGGGCTACGAAGACGGCTTCTTCGTCGGCGCCTGCCTGTTCGACCGGGTGACGCCGGCGATGGACATTTATAAGGAAGAGATCTTCGGCCCGGTGCTGTCGACCGTTCGCGCGGCGTCCTACGACGACGCGGTCGATCTGACCATGTCGAACCCCTACGGCAACGGCACCGCGATCTTCACCCGCGACGGTGACACCGCGCGGGATTTCGCCAGCCGGATCAACGTCGGCATGGTGGGCGTGAACGTGCCGATCCCGGTGCCGCTGGCCTATCACACCTTCGGCGGCTGGAAGAAGTCGGGGTTCGGCGACCTCAACCAGCACGGGCCGGACGCGTTCCGGTTCTATACCCGGACCAAGACGGTGACGGCGCGCTGGCCGAGCGGGATCAAGGAAGGCGCGGCGTTCTCGATCCCGACGATGGAGTGAGGCTCCTGAGCGACACTTGAACCGCCAGCCGCGCCATGCAATATCTGTCTAGATTATCTAGACAGACGGAAGTTCGCCATGTGGCAAGTCGCAGAAGCGAAAAACAAGTTTTCCGAGCTCTTCACCCGAGCGCTGACCGAGGGTCCGCAGCGCGTCCGGCGTCGGGGCGATACGGTGGTGGTGCTCGCCGAGGCGGAATACGAACGCCTGGCAGGCAATGCGGCGCCCCGAATGACGTTCGCCGAATTCCTCCTCAGCGGCCCGTCTTTCGAGGGCGTCGATCTGGAGCGGCGGAAGTCGCCCATGCGCCCCGTCGAACTCGAATGAGCCTGGTCGATACGAATGTGTTTTCGGAAGTGTGCCACCCGCAGGGCGACAGCCGCGTCAAGCAGAGCTTCCTCGCCCTTGGCGACCAGGTGCGGCTGAGCGTAATCGTGCTCGGCGAAATTCGGTTCGGGATCAGTCTTCAGCGGGACGCCGGCAAGCAGGCCGAGCTTGCAAGCTGGTACGGGCGACTTGTCGGTTCCTTCGGCCACTGGGTGCTGCCGGTGACCATGCCGATCTCCGAGACATGGGGAGACCTTTCGGCGCGTCTCAAGGGCGCGGGCCGAACCATCGAAGCCCCCGACGGCCTGATCGCGGCGACGGCGCTGGTGCACGACCTCACGCTCTGGACCCGCAACACCCGCGATTTCGCCGACACCGGCGTGCGGTTGTTCAACCCCTGGGAGGATTGAGATGGACTTCGCGCTCTCCGAGGAGCAGGCGGCGATCTTCGGCATGGCCCGCGCGTTCGGCCGCGACCGGATCGCGCCGCACGCCGAGGCCTGGGAGACGGCCGGATCGATGCCGCGGGACATGCTGCAGGAGGCCGCGGCGCTCGGCTTCGCGGCGATGTACGTGCCCGAGGAGATGGGCGGGGCCGGGCTCGATCGTCTCGACGCCGTGTTGGTGTTCGAGGCGCTGTCGATGGCCTGCCCGACCGTGGCGGCGTTCATCTCGATCCACAACATGTGCGCGCACATGATCGCCAGTTACGGCTCGGAAGAGTTGCGCGCCAGATACCTGCCGAAGGTCGTCACCATGGAGACGATCGTCTCCTACTGCCTGACCGAGCCGGGTTCGGGCTCGGACGCGGCGGCGCTGCGCACCCGGGCCGCACGCACCAACGTCGGCTGGACGCTCGACGGCGCCAAGGCGTTCATCTCCGGCGGCGGGTTCTCCGACCTCTACCTCTGCATGGTCCGCACCGGCGCGGAGGGGCCGAGGGGCGTGTCGGCGATGCTTGTGGACGATGGCGTCGAAGGCCTCAGCTTCGGCGCGCCGGAACGCAAGATGGGCTGGAAGGCGCAGCCGACCACGCAGGTCCAGTTCGACGCGTGCCGGATCCCGGCGGGGAACCTGCTCGGCGTGGAGGGCGAAGGTTTCCGCTACGCCATGTGCGGGTTGGACGGCGGGCGGCTGAACATCGCCGCCGCCGCCCTCGGGGGGGCGCAGGCGGCGCTCGACCGGGCGCTGGCCTACACCGGCGAGCGGCGGGCGTTCGGACATGCGGTCCGCGATTTCCAGGCGATCCAGTTCAAGCTGGCCGACATGGAGACGGACCTGCAGGCGGCGCGGGTGTTCCTCTACCAGGCGGCCTGGAAGCTGGACCAGGGCGCGCCCGACGCCACCAAGCACTGCGCCATGGCCAAGCGGCTGGTGACGGACACCGCGTTCAAGGTGGCGAACGACGCGCTGCAACTGCTTGGCGGCTACGGCTACCTCGCCGACTACGGCATCGAGAAGATCGTGCGCGACCTGCGGGTGCATCAGATCCTCGAGGGCACCAACGAGATCATGCGGGTGATCATCGCCCGCGCGCTGATCGCCGAGGCCGCATGAGCGACATCCTGATCCGTAAGGAGGGTCGGGCGGGCCGGGTCACCCTGAACCGGCCACAGGCGCTGAACGCCATGACCCACGCAATGGCGTTGGCCATCGACGATGCGCTGGGGGCCTGGCGGGACGATCCCGACGTGGCGGTGGTGCTGATCGACGCGACCGGTACCCGCGCCTTCTGCGCCGGCGGCGACCTCGCCGAGATCTACGAGGCGGGTCGGCGCGGCGACTTCGACTATCCCCGGCGGTTCTGGGCCGAGGAATACCGGATGAACGCGACCATCGCGCGCTATCCCAAGCCCTATGTCGCGCTGATGCAGGGCTACGTGCTGGGCGGCGGGGTGGGCGTCGCGAGCCATGGCAGCCACCGGGTGGTGGGCGAGAGCAGCCGCATCGCCATGCCGGAATGCGCCATCGGGCTGATCCCGGACGTGGGCGGCACGCATCTCCTGGCGCAGGCGCCGGGGCGGCTTGGCGAATACCTCGGCCTGAGCGGCCATCGCATGGACCCGGGCGAGGCGATCCTCGCGGGCTTCGCCGACCACTACGTGCCCGAGGCCGACTGGCCGGCGCTGGCGGTGCGGCTGGTGGAGACCGGCGATCCGGCGGCGATCGCCGCCGTGGAGCGCCCGGCGACGGTCGGCGCGCTGGCGGAGCGGCGGCCGGAGATCGACGACGCGTTCTCGGCCCCCGATCTCCAGACGCTGATGGCCCGGCTGGCGGCGAGCGACTGGGGCGCCGGGGTCCGCGCCACGCTGGCCAAACTGTCGCCGTTGTCGTTGGCCTGCACGCTGGAGCTGGTCCGCCTGGCGCGCGCCGAACCCGGCGTGGAGCCGGCGCTGGCCCGCGAGTTCCGCTTCACCGCGCGCAGCCTGAGCGACGGCGATCTGCTCGAGGGCATCCGCGCGCAGGTGATCGACAAGGACCGCAACCCGCAGTGGCGCGACACGATCGACGGCGTGCGCCCGGCCCAGGTGGCGGCGATGCTGGCGCCACTCGGGGCCGACGAGCTGGTCTGGGTCGACTGACCGCAGCGGGAGGGGACGCGCATGGAGATCGGCTTCATCGGCCTCGGCAACATGGGCGCGCCCATGGCGCGCAACCTCGCCGCCGCGGGACACGCCGTCGCCGGTTTCGACGTGACCGGCGTGACGATCGCGGGCGTATCTCCTGCCCCGTCCGCCGCGGCGGCGGCGCGCGGCCGCGACGCGGTGATCACCATGCTGCCCGACGGCGCGATCCTTCGCGCGGTCTATGCCGAGATCGTCCCCGCCGCGGACACGGGCGCCGTCCTGATCGACTGCTCGACCGTCGACGTCGCCGCCGCGCGCGCCGCGGCGGCGGCGGCCGAGACGGCGGGGCTGATGGCGCTGGACGCGCCGGTTTCGGGCGGAACGGCGGGCGCCGCGGCGGGCAC